>CADEDX010000324.1 GCA_902826195.1 uncultured Bradyrhizobium sp.
ACGGATCGGGCAGCAGGCCCGCTTCCGTGAACGGCTGCCAGGCGCCTTCGAGCTTTACGGGCTTGTCGACCTTGCGGCCGAGGCAGAGCCCGGTTTCCTCGCAGGCCTCGCGGATCGCGGCAACTGCGAGCGCACGCGCACGCGATGGCGCGATCTTCGGGCTGCCCTTGAGCAGATTGGCCTCGAGCTCGGCTGAAATGGGAGCGGCGACGGGAATGCGGTTGTCGGCCTTGTCGACGCGGCCGCCCGGGAAGACATATTTGCCCGGCATGAACACCACCTTGTCGTGGCGCTTGCCGACCAGAACCTTCGGCTTGCCGCCGGAGCGGTCGATCAGGATCAGCGTCGCCGCGTCCTTGGGCCGGAAATAGGGATGGTGGTCGGCTTCCTTTCCTTCTTGTACGGCGGGCGCGGCTTCGGTCATTCCATCCCCATTTTTTGTTCTTGTCCTATCCGGTTTAGCTAGACCGGCGGAATGTCGCTAGGGGCATTCTCGTCAAAGCCATGCATGCGCAATGCCCATTGAAAGCCGACCACGCCGCCCTTGACCGGCTGCAACAGCAGCAGCGACATGAAGAACGTCAGCGGCAGGTAGATCGACAGTTGCAGCCACACGGCGGGCGAGTAGTTGGTTTCGATCCACAGCACCGCCGGTACCACGATGTGGCCGACGACGACGATCACGAGATAGGCCGGCAGATCGTCGGCGCGATGCGGCGTGAAATCGAGCCCGCAGACCGAGCAATTGTCGGCGGTCTTCAGAAAGGCGCGAAACAGCTTGCCTTCGCCGCAGCGCGGGCAGCGGCAACGAAAGCCGCGCTTCATCGCGGTCCATAGGTCGCGCTTCTCGCCCTTGACCGCATCCCGGGTCCAGACTGTCGTTGCGGCGCTCACCGTTTCCATGACGTGCCTTTCTTCGATTTGCCGGGCTTGCTTTTACCGGACTTGCCTTTGGGGGCCTTGCGAGCTTTTTCGCGCGGGCTGCGGCCGGGACGCGATTTCGACGCCGTTGTCGATGCCTTCGCGCCATCGCGTTTTCTGCCGCGCGGAATGACTTGCCCTTCCGACAGCAGCTCGAACCGCAATGCGCCTGCCACAGGCGCAGCTTCTACCAGACGCACGTCGACAACGTCACCCAGCCGGTGCATGGCACCGCTGCGCGAGCCGACGAGCGCATGGCGCGTCTCATCGTAGTTGTAATATTCGGTGCCGAGCGTGCGGATCGGGATCAGCCCGTCGGCGCCGGTATCGGACAGCTTTACGAACAGCCCGGCGCGGGTAACGCCGGAAATCCGGCCCTGGAATGTCGCACCGATGCGGTCGGCGAGGAAATGCGCGATCAATCGATCAGCGGTCTCGCGTTCCGCCTTCATGGCGCGGCGCTCTGTCACGGAAATCTGCGCCGCGACTTCGCTCAATGTCTCGAGCGTTTCGGTTTCCGGCAGCGCGCCTTCGCCAAGGCCGAGCGCGCGGATCAGCGCGCGATGCACGATCAGGTCGGCGTATCGCCTGATCGGCGACGTGAAATGCGCGTAGCGGCGCAGGTTGAGACCGAAATGGCCGTAATTTTCCGCCGAATATTCCGCCTGCGCCTGCGAGCGCAGCACCACCTCGTTGACCAGCGGCTCGTAATCCTCGCCGCGGACCTGGCCGAGCACGCGATTGAACAGGGAAGGGCGCAAGGCACCACTCTTTGCAAACGGCAAATCGAGCGTCTTCAGGAATTCCTGAAGATTATGAACCTTCTCTTGGGACGGCTCGTCGTGCACCCGATAGATAAGCGGCAATGCCTTCTTTTCAAGCATTTCGGCCGCGGCGACGTTGGCGAGGATCATGAACTCCTCGATCAAACGATGCGCGTCGAGCCGCTCGGGCACGATCACGCGATCGACCGATCCGTCGGGTTTGAGCAAAATCTTGCGTTCAGGTAAATCCAGATCGAGCGGATCGCGCTCGTCGCGCGCGAGCTTCACCAGCGCATAGGCCGCGTAGAGCGGCTTCAGGATCGGCTCCAGCAGCGGGCCTGTGGTGTCGTCGGGCCGGCCGTCGAGGGCGGCCTGCGCCTGCGCGTAATGCAGTTTTGCCGCCGAGCGCATCAGCACGCGATGAAAGCTGTGCGAGCGCTTGCGGCCGTCGGCGCCGATCACCATCCTCACGGCGAGCGCGCCGCGCGGCTGGCCCGGCACCAGCGAGCAGAGATCGTTGGAGATGCGCTCCGGCAGCATCGGCACCACGCGGTCGGGGAAATAGACCGAGTTGCCGCGCGTCAGCGCGTCACGATCGAGCGCCGAACCGGGCCGCACGTAGAAGGCGACGTCGGCAATGGCGACGTGGACGACATAGCCGCCGTTGTTGTTTGGATCGTCATCGGGCGCTGCATGCACCGCGTCGTCGTGATCCTTGGCATCGGGCGGATCGATGGTGACGAGCGCCAGCTCACGCCAGTCCTCGCGGCCTTTCAGCGTCGCGGGCTGAGCTTGCTCCGCCTCGCGCAACGCGCCCGGCGAAAACGCCTGCGGGATTTCGTGGGCATGGATCGCGATCAGGCTGATCGCCTTTTCGCTCGCCAGCGAGCCCAGCCGCTCCTTCACCTTGCCGGAGGCGAGGCCGTAGCCGCGCGAACGCACCAGGTCGACGCTGACGAGGTCGCCATCTTCGGCGCCGCCGGTGTCCCGCGGTGCGATGTTCAGTTCGCGCCCGGCCTGTTTCTTGTCGACGGGAACGAGCCGCCCGCCGCCGCCGGGCGCCTTGCGAAAGATGCCGAGCAGGCGGGTGCGGGCGTGATCGAGCACCTTGATGACGCGGCCGCGATAGAGCGCGCCGTCGCCCTCGTCGAGTTTCTCGATGCGCATCAGCGCGCGGTCGCCGACGCCGGCAGCCGTGCCCGGTTGCGGGCGGCGCGGCACATGAATGCGGATTCTTGGCGCGGGGCCGTCTTCCTCGGTGTCCCATTCGGTGGGGGTGGCGAGCAGTTCGCCGTCGGTATCGCGGCCGGTGATGTCGGCGACCACCGTCGGCGGCAGCGCGGCGGGCTCGAGGATTTTCCGGCCGCGCTTGGCGATCGCGCCTTCGTCGGCGAGTTCGCGCAGGATACGTTTCAGCTCGACGCGGTCGGCGTTCTTCAGGCCGAATTCACGGGCGATTTCCCGCGTGCCGATCTTGCCCGGATTCGCGCGGATGAAGGCGACGATGGCGTCCCGACCCGGAAAACCATTGTCGTGCTTTCTCTTCACTTATCCGCGAGCCTTGCCCGCGCTCTTCTTCGCGGGCGTCTTGGGGGCGGTGGGGGGCTTTGCCGAGGTCTTGGCTGCGGAAGCGACCGGCGCACGCGCCTTGCTCACCGCTTCGGATTTCGGTTTTGCCGCGGCCTTCTTCGTGGCCGCTTTCTTGGCAGGCTGTGGCGCGTCCGGATCGGAGTCCTTATCGGCCTTCTTGGCGGCGGCTTTCTTCGGCGCGGCCTTCTTGGCGCCGCGCTTCGGCTTGCCGCCGCCCTTGGCGGCGCGCTCGTCGATCAGGGCGATGGCCTCGGAGAGCGTGATCGTCTCCGGCGTCTTGTCGCTCGGGATGGTGGCGTTGACGCCGCCTGCGGTGACATAGGCGCCGTAACGGCCGTTCTTCACTGCGACACCGCCGAGGCTCGGATGTTCGCCGAGCGGCTTGCCTGGATCGGCGCCGAAGCGGCGGCCGCTCGGGCCCTTTGCAATTTTTTCCGCGATCAAAGTCACGGCGCGGTTGAGGCCGATGTCGAATACCTCGTCGCCGGCTTCGAGGCTGGCATAGGTCTTTTCGTGGCGTACGAACGGGCCGAAGCGGCCGATGCCGGCCGTGATCGGCTCGCCGGTCTCCGGATGCTTTCCGATTTCGCGCGGCAGTGACAACAGCTTCAGGGCCAGTTCGAGCTCCATGTCGCCGGGCGACATGTTCTTCGGGATGCCGGCGCGCCGCGGCTTTTCGCCCTCGGCATAATCCTTCTGCTCTCCAAGCTGAATGTAGGGGCCGAAGCGTCCAGCCTTCACGGTGACGTCGAGATCGGTCTCCGGGTCCTTGCCGAGCACGCGATCGGCGCTGGCTTCGCTGTCGGCGGCCAACGGCCGGGTATAGCGGCACTCCGGATAGTTCGAGCAGCCGACGAAGGCGCCGAACTTGCCGGCTTTCAGATTGAGCTTGCCGGTGCCGCAGGTCGGGCATTGCCTGATATCGCCGCCATCGGCGCGCGGCGGGTAGATGTGCGGCCCCAGCATGTCGTCGAGCGCATCGAGCACCTCGGAGACGCGCAGATCCTTGATGTCGTTGACCGCGCCGGCAAAGCCGACCCAGAAATCCTTCAGCACCTGCTGCCAGGAAATCTCGTTGTTTGAGATGCGGTCGAGCTGCTCTTCCAGCGCGGCGGTGAAGTCATATTCGACATAACGGGCGAAGAAGTTTTCGAGGAACGCGACCACGACGCGGCCCTTGTCCTCGCCATGCAGCCGCTTCTTTTCAAGCTTGACGTAGCCGCGGTCCTTCAGCACCTGCAGGATCGAGGCGTAGGTCGAGGGCCGGCCGATGCCGAGTTCTTCCATCCGCTTGACCAGCGAGGCTTCGGAGAAGCGCGGCGGCGGTTCGGTGAAGTGCTGCGTGACGGCGAGAGCCTGCCGCTTCAGCGCTTCGCCCGCGCTCATGGCGGGCAGGCGGCGCGAATCCTCGTCGTCGCCGTCGTCGTCCTTGCCTTCCTGATAGAGCGCGAGGAAGCCGTCGAATTTTATCACTTGGCCCGAGGCCCGCAGTTCCAGCACGCGGGCGCCTGCCTTCGCGGCGATATCCACCGTGGTGCGTTCGAGTTCGGCCGATTCCATCTGGCTGGCGATGGTGCGGATCCAGATCAATTCGTAGAGCTTGGCCTGGTCGACATCGAGGCGGCCGCGCATCTGGGCCGGCCGGCGTGACAGGTCGGTCGGGCGGATCGCTTCGTGCGCTTCCTGCGCGTTCTTGGCCTTGGTCTGGTACTGGCGCGGCGCCTCCGGCACGTAGGCGTTGCCGTAATCCTCGCCGATCACCTTGCGTGCCTGCACAATCGCGGAGCCGTCGATCTGCACGCCGTCGGTTCGCATATAGGTGATGAGGCCGGTGGTCTCGCCGCCGATATCGATACCCTCATAGAGCCGCTGCGCGATTCGCATGGTGTGCGCGGGAGCAAAGCCGAGCTTGCGGCTGGCTTCCTGCTGCAGGGTCGAGGTGGTGAAGGGCGCCTGCGGATTGCGCCGCGCGGGCTTTGCTTCCACGGTCGTAACCGTGAAGTTCGCGGCCTCGATCGCCTTCTTGAGGTCTTCGGCTTCCGCGCCGGTGCCGATGTCGAGACGCTGGATCTTCTTACCGTCGGCGCCGACAAGGCGCGCTTCAAAACTGTCGCCGCGCGGCGTGGTCAGGGTTGCGACCAGTGACCAGTATTCGCGCGGCACGAATTTTTCGATTTCGAGTTCGCGGTCGCAGACCAGCCGCAGCGCGACCGATTGCACGCGGCCCGCCGAGCGCGCGCCAGGCAGCTTGCGCCACAAAACCGGCGAGAGCGTGAAGCCGACCAGATAATCCAGCGCGCGCCGCGCCATATAGGCGTCGACCAGCGCGCCGTCGATCTGGCGCGGCGACTTCATCGCGTCCGTCACCGCCTGCTTGGTGATGGCGTTGAACACTACGCGCTCGATCTTGTGATCTTTCAGCGCGCGCTTTTCTTTCATCACTTCCAGCACGTGCCAGGAGATGGCTTCGCCCTCGCGATCGGGGTCGGTTGCGAGAATCAGGCGGTCGGCGCCCTTCAAGGCCTTGGCGATATCGTTGAGCCGGCCGGCCGCCTTGGGGTCGACCTCCCAGATCATCTGGAAGTTGGCTTCCGGATCGACGGAACCGTTTTTGGCAGGAAGGTCGCGGACATGGCCGAACGAGGCCAGAACCTCGTAGGAGGCGCCCAAATACTTATTGATAGTCTTGGCTTTCGCCGGCGACTCCACGATGACGATATTCATGTCATTCCAATGGCTTACGGGAAGAGATAAAGGCGGGTTCCGCGAGACTCGCGGCCTACCGATTGGATCCGAACATGGGTGGTGAGGCGGCCCCTGTCAAATCGGCAGTAGGGGAGCAACCGCCCTTGATGTACGACTTAATATCAATGGAATAGCGCAATACTGCCTAGAGTTGCGGCTGCAAACGGGTTATTTCTGGGCAATATTGTATTAGATTGGATGCAAATTGTTTGAGCAAGGGTGGAGGCGGCCGGAAGTTGAAGACTTCTGGCAGGCATCGGGACTCGCCATCCCTGAACCATAGTGCTGAACGAGGTGAGGAGGGCGGCCCCGACGAGGCCGTGGCCTTCATTGCGGAGACCGTTGCCGAACTGGTCAAGCTGGCGGAACGCCATCGGCTGGAGGTGCTTGGTCACCTGCTCGGCATGGCGCAGCTCGAGGCGGAAGAGCGGCTGCGCACAAGGAGCAAGCACAAGCTGTCGTGACGCTCTCCCTCTCATACGAAAGGGGAGAGAGCGCGAAAATTCGTCACGCCGTAATGCGCTTGCCGGCCTTTGCCGTTCGCGGCTTCAGCGTGATATCGGCCGCGCTCAGCAGCCGTCCGTCCTGCGCGTGCAGTTCGAGCTTGCGCACCGGTTTGCCCTTTTCCCTGTCAACGAGAATGGTGGCGATCTCGTCAGGGCGGTCGTCGAATTCCTCGCTCCATTGCCGCAACGCGACCAGGATCGGGAACACGCCGCGTCCCTTCGGCGTCAACAGATATTCCTGATACGCGCTGCCGTCGGAGGCGGGCGCCGTCTCCAGAATGCCCTGATCGACCAGCGCGCGCAGCCGCACGGTGAGAATGTTTTTGGCGAGCCCAAGCCGCTTCTGGAATTCGCCGAAGCGGCGGACGCCGAGCAGCGCCTCGCGTATGATCAGCATCGACCACCAGTCGCCGATCGCATCCAGTGAGCGCGCGATCGGGCAGGCGTCGCCTTCAAAGCTCGTTCGTTTCACCATTTCGATCTCCGACCGGGTTCGCGACCAATCACGGCCTTGTGTAGTTGCAATATTAAACTAGATCGCCTAGGTGAGCAACCTAGTTTAATAATGCAACTAATGGAGGCGGCCATGAGGCTCGCGAACAAGACGGCGTTGATTACTGGCGGCAACAGCGGCATCGGGCTTGCGACCGCAAGAGTGTTCGTGGCGGAGGGCGCCAAGGTGGTCATCACCGGACGAAATCGGGAGACGCTCGATGCCGCTGCCGCGGAGTTGGGCCCGAACGCGTTCGCGGTCGTGGCCGACGTCACGGACGTTGCCGCGACCGAAGCCGCGGTTCAGAAGGGAGCCGAGAAGTTCGGCAAGTATGACGTCCTGTTCGTCAATGCCGGCATTGCCGGCGGCACGCCGCTGGGGGCGACCGACATCGGGGCGTTCGAGAAGGTGATCAGCACCAACCTCACCGGCGTGTTCTTCACCGTGCAATCCGCGCTACCGCATCTCAACGACAACGCCTCGATCATTCTCAACGGCTCTGTCATCTCCGTGCTCGGTATTCCCGGCTATTCGGCCTATGGCGCGGCCAAGGCCGGGGTGCGGGCGATGGCGCGGATCATGGCCTCGGAATTGTCGCCGCGCGGCATCCGCGTCAATGTGGTGGCGCCTGGTGCGATCCGTACGCCGATCTGGGGCGCGGCGGTCGCCACCCCGGAGGCCGAA
>CADEDX010000325.1 GCA_902826195.1 uncultured Bradyrhizobium sp.
CGTGATCGGTTTGCTCGGCACCGTCACCCTGGTGATCGCGCGCAGAATGTCCTCGGCGCTGGTCCTGATGACGTCGTCCGTCACCAGGCTCGGCGAAGGCGATTTCGGTATCGAATTGCCTGGTCTTGGCCGCGGCGACGAGCTCGGCGACATGGCGCGCTCGATCGATCAATTCAGGATCAAGGCCGCCGAGAAAGCCCGCACAGAGGCATTGGTCGAGGAAGAGCAGCGTCAGTTGGCTGAGCAGAACAAAGGCAAGGCCCTAAAGGAAATGGCGGAAACCGTCGAACGCGAAACCAATGCCGCCGTCGGCGAAGTCGCGGCGGGGACCGACCGCATGGCCAAGAATGCGGAACTGATGAACGAGACCGCCGTCCTGCTCGGCGAGAACAGCAGCAGCGTCGCGGCCGCCGCCGAAGAGGCGCTGGCCAATGCGCAGACGGTAGCCCAGGCGTCCGCGCAACTGAGCGCATCAATTGCCGATATCGCCGCCCAGGTGAATTCGTCGCGGGCTTTGACGCTAGACGCGGTAAATGCGTCCGGGGCGGCGCAGGTGACCATCGCCAAACTGTCGGAGGCTGCCGGCAGGGTCGGTGCAGTGACTAATCTGATCAGCGAGATCGCCAGCCAGACAAACCTGCTGGCGCTCAATGCCACCATCGAGGCCGCGCGCGCTGGAGAGGCCGGCCGTGGCTTCGCCGTGGTGGCTTCCGAGGTCAAGTCGCTTGCCGAGCAGACCGCCAAAGCCACTGGCGAAATCAATCTGCAGATCACCGAAATTCAGGAAGCCACGCAGGCTTCTGTACAGTCGATCAGCGCCATTGGCGAAGTAATTCGCAACGTTGAGAAGGTGTCGTCAACCGTAGCAGCGGCGATTGAAAAGCAGAATATTGTGACCATCGAGATTTCTCGCACCGTGGAAGAGACCTCGCACGCGGCGCGGGAGGTCGCTACGCAGATCGTCTCGGTGTCCAACGAGGCGATCGAAACCGGCCGCCGCGCTTCGGAAATCCGCGACGGTTCGATCGATATCGCCGGTAAGGTCGACGAGCTCCGTACGACGCTGGTGCGCGTGATCCGGACCTCGACGGCTGACGTCGATCGACGCCTTTCGTCCCGGGTCGAAATTCGTCGCCGAGCTACGATCAAGATGTTGGGCAAGACCGCGTCAGTTATTGTGCGCGACCTCTCCCTGGGCGGAGCGATGATTGATGAAGCATTGTCGGATTTCCCTATCAATACGCCGACGACGCTAATGATCGACGGCATCTCGGCCGAACTCGCTGGATTTGTCGCGCGCCACGACGCCGGTGCGACCCTGGTCAGGTTTGAGTTGTCGGCGCAAGCCAATAAGGTCGTGAGAAGTCTGGTGGAGCCCCGTCAGGCGGCATAGGCCTCGCGCAAAGGAGAGGCGGAATAGCGTGGTGGACGGGGCCGTTGCTGAGGCGAAGGTTAGCTGCTCTCCGAACTGTGTCGTCGGCTTCAATGGTGGTGATCTTCGTCGGGATCAACGAACGGCTTGTAGATCCACTTTCGATCATCGTGCCGCCGCCAAACGCGGCCACGGACAAACTGTCCGGTGATTGATCGACGTGGAAAAATCACCGTTGTCAGGTGCCAAATTCGCTTCCAGGGTGGTTGAGGGGCAGCCATGCTTCTCTTTAAGGATACGCGTAGAAGTCAGGTCTAACGGAGCCGCCGACCGAAGATTGCCGACGGCAGGCTAGTCCCGGACACCCATGTCCGGTCCGACAAGCGTAGTGGCGAAAGCGCGACACGCAATCGAGACCTAGAATTAAGATTGATGCTCTGAGTTGCGGTTAAATCTGGAACTCGTCTCCAGGAGGGGACGTCAAACTTTGCAGATTTCCGATATCATTTTGGAGCGAAATGTTTTGATTTTCTGCTTATGACTGAACGGCCTTTTCGTGTTGGACTTTGCAATATGTCGAACGTCATTTTACTCCCGAACGCGGTTGATGAACGACGTAAGGTTTGTTTGGAACTGCTCGACAAATTAGAAGTAGAGTTGGGCCGGGTCGGCGAGTTGATAGAGATCTGCCCGGAAGAAACTACAAGAGCCAGACTTGCGCGCCATCGTGCCTCTCTAGAAGAACTGGTGGCGTTTGCTAAGCGGCAGGCAGTCGCAATACGGCCGTGAGCGATAAGCCCTCCGGCGACATACCGCCCTGCAAACGGTGTGGCGGAGTTTTGAGGCCGCTAGTAAGCTCCCCCGCGTTACTGGCAAACCCGCCGTGCAAGTTTTGAAGTGTGAAGACTGCAGGTCAATTGCCAGCACGCCGTTGTAGGGTTTCGCCTGTCGATGCGCACTTAGCCCAGGGCGGCGCGCTTCGCTAAGCGCGGCCGGCGCTGCTCAAGACGCCGCCAAGGCGCTGACCCAAATCGCCGACGGGGCCCGAAATGTTCATTCGATACCCTGGCGAGGATAACGACGGAGCGGCGGGATCATATCAGTTCGCTCTTGAGCTTACGCGGAAAAGCGCGGTAGGATTTGACCAAGGGGCGCCCTCGGGGGAGGAGCGCAAGACATGCGTATCGTTCTGATCGTTTTGTCGATTGCCTTCGGAGCGGCTACCGCATTCGCCGCAATTACCACCACCAAGCAGATCATCGCCAATAACCACATGGCGGCGCCGCGGGACTGTTGAACGAGACGTCCAACGCATCGACGTCGCGGTTGACGGTCAAGCGATTAGGTGTGTGATGCTGATGTGAAGATCCGCCGCGAGCTTCTCGACCTGGTCTGCGACCGTGGCCTGGTCACCGCGGCAGCGCTGCGCGAGGGCCGCCAGCCGCTCGACGTCGTCCCTCCGACAGGCAAAGCAGACCAGGCCGGCCGGGATGTCGATGCCGACGGTCGCGTACGCGGTGACCCCGCCGTAGGCGTCGATGCAGGTCGCCGCGATGCCAGCGGATTTCAGGAACTGATCGGCAAGGGCTCTGGCTGAAAGCAATCGAGTTCCCTTCCTCTGTCTACGAATAGCAACAAATTGTCGGCGCAGCCGTTGGCGTTCATGCCTAAGTACTTTTTCCATATCGATTGCGACAGGCCGTACCGCGACGATGTCGGCGAAGAACTCCCGGACGACCGCGCTGCGTGGCGATCCGCCATGCAGCTTGCGCGAGATATTGAAAGCAATCTCGAGCCCGGCCGGTCATGGCATCTGGACGTGCGCCATGGTCGCATGGCTGTTTACCTGATCGAGATCAAGGGGCATCAGCGCCGGTAGGGCGCAGGGGTTTATTAGCCGCAAAAATCCGATGACATCCGGATTAGCGCCCCGCGCGGATTTCTTGCTCCGCAAGTCCTTCAAATATCGCCAGCCTTGATCCGACGCTCGACTTCGGACTGCACCTCGGGCGGCGCTGTCGGTGGTAAATCGGGAACTCTTCCCGCTTTGAACTTTTCAGCCACCCTACGTAGTCCCCCGGATACCAGAACCAGGCTGGACGCCTTACGCTTCCCACCATGATAAAAGAACAGGACACCACGAACGTCTGGCTTGCCGTCGTCGGCTCGAGCATCTGCCTGCTCGCCGCGGCGCTCGGCCTACTGCTGACGGGCAGCGTCTAAGCTGCGACTGAATATGGGATGATCTAGCGATCTAACCGGAGAACGGGAGGCTGCAAACGACGCGCGCGCCGTTCGCAACTTCCAGTGTCCATCCCACGTACCGACCTTCGCTGCCAACGAGTATGTCCCGGACCATGCTCTCGCCAAAATCCTTGGCGGCGAGGTCAGTCTCAAAATGCAGAGGACCGTTGTCCTCAAGGCATGTTCCATCATGATCGCGAAGCAGAAAAATGTAGAGCATCAACCACCTTAAATCGGATCGATGGGCCGAGCGCGGTCAACATGGCTCACATCGCGAAAGAATGTTTGCATTATTTCGGCGGACGCAGGCCGGGCAACTTCAATCACTCGCCCACTTTGAAGCCAGTTTCGGCTTGTCGGCGGCGAGGGCGAGTTGTAATCGACCACACCGGGGTCCGCCATGCGCGGCCCTCTTGGGGACGGCATGTACCCGTGAGGTACTGCTTGTCCCGCGAACAGCAGTGGATTTTTTCGCAAACCGATGGGAAGCTTTCCGTGGGCTTGGAAACCCGGACCAGAGCCACAGCAGCACATGCTTGGTCAGCATGATCCCGATTGGCGTCGGGGTTCTCGGCTGAATTGTCGGACGCACTTGGCGGTGCTACTCCGAACCTGGCCGTTATGGCCGGGGTCGGTCGTGCTGTCCAGAGGGGCAACCCTTAAAAGCGCCCGGCTCGTCGCTCTGGCGAGTTTCCAAACCCCGGCTGCAGCGGCCGTCCTGCTGTTCGGGCCTTGGAAAGCCCCCAACCAGAGCAACCAGAATGACCCCCAACCGAACCCTCTATCTTGAGCCGTCGCCCGTAAGGGCCGACGGCGGCTTCCAGGTGGGCAAATTGCCCGCCTCCATCGAATTGCAAGACCTTAGTGGCCTTGGACACCCGACCAGCCCCGGCCGCGCCATACGGGCCAAATGCATGGACTGCAGCGGTGGCAATGATGCCGAGGTGCGCAAGTGCGTCGCCGTCGGGTGCGCACTGTGGGCGTTCCGCATGGGCAGCAATCCGTTTCACGGGAGGACCGCACAATGAAGACCCTTGTCAACCTGCCTACGGAGCCCACCGGTGAGCGTTCATCCAGCCCGGGTGCGAGTGAGGGCCAGGAAAATCTAGCGCACGGTTTGCCCGCGCCCGTGCGCGGCGCGGCCAACGAAGGCGAGAGGCGGCCGCAACTTTCCAGGCGGTCTATCGTGGCGGCCTTGGCCGCGGCTTCCCTTCCGTCGGCGCCGGCACTCGCCGCCGGCGGAAGCGTCAGTCCGGACGCCGAACTCATCGAGCTTGGCCGCCGCTACCTCGACCTGGTGAAGTTAGAAGCCGCGGCCGACGAGGCGTACGAACGGAGTTGCGAGGCCTGCCACTGGCCTAAGAAGCCAGAGGCCCTGCGGCATCGGCTGGAGGACCATTTAGGCGGTCTCCATTTCTCGTTCCTGAAGTCGAACCTTCCGCGCGGCTTGTCCGCAGATCCAGCCCTCAATTCGTTCTACGTCGGGGAGGAGGTCAAGCGCCTGCAGAATGCCCCCACGCCTCGGGATCCCGCAGAAATCCCCGCGCAGTGCGCTCGGATCGCCGAGATCGAGCGGGAGCACGAGGCCTGGCTCGAGGGACCGCGCAGCCGACCGAGCGGCGGGCTTCGATGTCGCAAAGCAAACGGTCGAGGAGATCGCAGAAGCCATGCGATCTCTCGAGAAGGAGATTGCGTCGATCCGTGCAACCACGCTCGCCGGCATGCGCGTTCGGGCGTTTATCGTCGCTGACTTGATCAGGGAAGGTACTGACAACCTCGCGCCCGACGAACTCATTGTCAGCGCGATGATCCGCGATCTGCTCTCGATCGAGGCCGTTTGAAATTGCGCGGGGCGGCGGCTTCGGCCGCCGCTCCGCCCTCGGATGAGGCGCGACTTTGAACCGAGCCGATCGCCAGGGGCGGCTTCAGACGATCAAGGTGCTGGGGCGGATCGCCTACCGCCACCTAAAGGACGCGGAGGTCGTCGGCAACATCGAGATCTACGACGAGGAGAAGCAAGTGCGGGTCCTCGAGGAGGGCGACCTGTCGGCCGAACTGATCGCACCGTTCCGCGCCTGGGCGCTACCGACCGAGTATTCCCGCATTCAGATCCGCTTCGATGGCCGGAAGGTGTTCGAGATCCGCTGGGATCGCGCTGGCTCTTTCAAGGCCGTCCATTTCGAGCCCGGTGAGTGGGAGAGGGTGCTGATCGATCTGCCGGACCCGATACCGATGTAAATCCCGGCCACGCACCGCTTAATCTACCGAACATGGCAGCGGCGGATCGGGAGGCGTCTCAAGCGCTTTAATCATCACGGTGCGGGCCAGGGTCAAGTGATCTGCGCGCTCCGCCGCCAACCTCAGCGCCTGCATCGCGAGTATCCACTTGGCCTTTTCGCGCTCGGCGCTCGGGAGCGCGTCGATGTAATCCGCGGCATCTCGAAGGGTGCGCAGCGTGCGGCCATCCGGCAGCATGATGGGGTCGGAAAAACGCTTAAGCCAAAACATCCTGTTCGCCGCGCGAGCAATAACGCGGCCTCTCAAAAATCAGCAATGGCCAAGGGTAGCCCACCGTTGTGAATAGGATCTTGCGGGCCGTCGTTCATGCGTAGAGCTACGGAAGAACACCTGCGCGAACGTCCGTAGATCTACCCGGAACATCTAAGCGGTGATCTTGTTCGGCCGGTTGAGGCCACCACGCCGGCACCTTCAAGGCGATCCACGTTTGCGCTTAGGAATGGGCTTAGCTGTAGACTTGAACGTCACACCAAGCCGAAGCGACATCTGCCGAATGCGTTCCGGTGTGCGGTCCAAGATCCGCGCGGCATCCTCAAGCGACGTTCCCGCCTTGGCGAGTTCGATCACGCGGCGATCATAAGCGAACGACCATCCCTTGCCCATACCGTCGAACTACTCCATCAAGCGAAAGCCGCCGCGCGGCTTGATCGCTTTATCGGTAGCGGACGAACCATGTATCGCAAGCCTAGGCTCAGATTAAGCTAACTGCTCAACCTTACCACGAACGTCAAATGCAGCGGATTGGTAAGGCAGAACCATCAATCGAGCAGCCAGTCGCCAGCGTTAACGATCGAGGAAATTGCTGAGGTCGGATACTACCTCGTCGGTGCGCCGAGCCAGGAAGGCAGGTGGTCAAAAAGGGCCACCTGAAAAGCGCACCGGCCGCGACGGCATCACCGCAGATCAAGTGCTGCATTTGTCGCGGCAGGCCTGAGCAGAGGGATCGGTGTTGAATGTCTGGCGCCGCTCAGGTCAAGTTGCAGGATCCTCTTTGACGCCGCGGGCAACGATGCGTAACGCGCCGTCAGGCAGCGGCCGCTGAAGTTTCAGCGCTTCGTCCGGAGCGGCCGTCATCCAGGTCTCGATCTCTTCCGGTGTCGTCAGGATCACCGGCATCGCCTTTGGATGGATGGCGCCGACCTCCGCGTTCGGCTCCGTCGTCAGGAAGGCGTAGAGGTCATTGGTGGTCTCGCCTTCTTTGATCTTCCGGACGGATGTCCAGTTGGTCCAGATGCCGGCGAAGCAGGCGAGGGGACGGCTCTCGTCGAGTGCGAACCAGATGTCACCGCCCTCGGCCTTGCTGAACTCGCTGAAGGAGTTGAACGGCACCACACAGCGGTGCTCTGGACCGAGCCAGCGCGTCCAGTGCTTGCTCTTCACGTTGCGGATGTTAGTCGTGCCGCTGTCCGGCTCCATTCTGAGCAGTTCCTTGAAGTCCACTGACTTGCCCTTGGCCTGCAGCTTCTCGGCTCGCTTCTTCGTCGCGTCCATCAAGGCCTTCGATGAAGACGGCATACCCCATCGGGCGGTGGCGAGTTCGCGGCCGTCGGGGCCGGTGCGCACAATCGGTGCGGTGTAATCGGGGAACACTCCGGGCATCGGAGCCAGGTTTCCGACGTAGCGGTTCACGACACGGAATAGCTGCCGGATCGCTTCCTGGTTGGTGGTGATGGAATACAAGTTGCACATTGCATTTAGTCCCGCTCGCCTGGCCACATCTCGGAGGCCGGAGCGTCGGCCGTGATCTTGTTCTGCC
>CADEDX010000326.1 GCA_902826195.1 uncultured Bradyrhizobium sp.
TGCCAACCGCCATTCGATGGATGAATTCCTCCGCCTTGCCCAAATCGCGGCGATGGAAAAGGACGAGGCGCTCAGCGTCTTCCTGATCGACATCGATCACTTCAAGAAATTCAACGACGATTACGGCCATCAGGTCGGCGACCAGGTGCTTCGACTGGTGGCCAAGGTGCTGCAGGAAGGCGTTCGCGAGGTCGATCTCGCGGCCCGCTACGGCGGCGAGGAATTGATCGCAGTGCTTCCGGGAGCGGATCTCGAGGCCTGTACGGCGGTCGCCGAGCGCGTTCGGCGCCGCATTTCCGAAGCCAAACTGACGCGCCGGGCGACGGGCAAGGAAATCGGCAGCGTCACGGTTTCGATCGGTGTGGCGCAGTTCCGCCTCGCCGAATCCGCCGACGCCATGATCGAACGCTGCGACCGCGGGCTTTACAAGGCCAAGCGGCTCGGTCGTAACCGCACGGTGACGGAGACTGAACTCGAGCCCGAGGCCGGCGCGGCCTAGAACAGCGCTCCAATCGGATTCTGGTTAATTTCGGGCTACGCCCGCTTACTTGTATTGGCGCTTCGCCCTCTGCAATCAGGCAGAAGAAAAACAGCGGTGCCTGCTCAAGGCGGAACTATTGCCGCAATCCCGGCTTATCGCAGACGCCCTACAGCCGGGAGTAATTTCATGAAGATCGCAGGGACGATTCTGGCCGCCATCGCGGCCCTTGGCATCGCCGGCACGTCGGCGCTTGCCCAGCAAATGCGGACCGGAATGGTGACCGGGATCGATCGGATCAGCGGCACCATCTCGATCAGGGACATGCCGGACGGCACCACGGGTGCGAACGCCGGCGCCGCGACCGAAGAGTTCAAGGTGCAGGACGGCGCGAAGTTGAACGCCTTGCACGCCGGCGACAGGGTCACCTTCGCCGTGAGCGACGCTGCGGGGACGAAGACCATCACCAAGATCGACAAGAAGTGAGACATCGCCCAAGCGACATCTGGACAATCGATGCCTCGCTTCGGATGTCTCGCATCGGCCAAAAAAGTCGAGGCCCGGAATACCTGTGATCCGGGCCCCGAAACCGGAACTGCCCCTCCAGATAGAGCCGCTCGGTATCGAAATCACCTTAGGGCAAGCGGTTGTACTTGCCTTGATCTGCAGCAAATGATGGATCCAAGAAAGCCGGGCCGGATTCCTACGGGCCGGCCGGATCTCGTTCGCTTCGTTTCATTCGAGCATGAACTCCGCGCAAACGTATTCTGCTGCCGCGAGGGAAAACCGGTGGCCACTCCGGATCATTCTCTAGCGCGGTAGCGTCCGCTCCAGCGAAGCGCGAATCTCCGCGGCAGCCTCGTCGCAGTATTCGTTCAGCTTCTGGAAGCGCTGCTGGAGTGCCCGAAGTTTTATCGCGCGCTTGGCCGGCCCGTCCCGGTCGATGTTGAATCGATCGGCCGGCGACGGACGCGACGACGCGACAGCCTCCAGGGCCGCCAGCGCCGCTTGCATCGACGTGTCCTGACCTTTGGTGGAAGACATTCTGCACACCTTGCAATTGCCATCCACGCGGACTCGATCCGGTGGAAGCGGCGTGGGGTCACGCGCTGGCGTTGCGAGTTTGCGCCGTGCAGTTTGTTGTTTGGATGCCCGGCGGCGGTCGATTTGGTGGCAAAAGATGGACGCCAAAAGCGAACACGGCCCAGAACCTCGTATTCTTACGGAATTTTATTCCACGATTAAGATGCAATCGGCAGCCAGTCTCACCAATGTTTTATTTGTGTCAACGATAGTCCATATGCCCGTACCGCTTACAGAAATCCTCCTGCCGCCGCGCTGCGAGATCTGCGATCTCGGCACAGTCCGAATTGGAAAATTACCGCCAGTCGGTTTGCGCCCGCTCGTCTACGTCTACAAATGCTGCGCTTGCAACCAGATCACGTCGGTCGAACCGGAGCGACAGGAAGACACGTCCCGTCGCCGGACGATGCCGATCCGCCAGTTACAGCGCTGATTGCGATAGACCGCACCAAAAAGCGCATCCTCCCCCATCGCCCCCGGGTTTCCTCCGGGCTGCGCCGCGTGTAAAGCTTCGGCCGAAGCTTCCAACCAAGAAGAGGCAGGGGCATGTCCGGGGACTTGATAGAGGAACTACGCCACGCGCTCGACAAGGGTGCGGTGCTGACAGGCGGCGACATCGACGCGCGCTATCATCACGACAACGCCGGCAATCCGGCGCCGAAACCGCGTGCGGTGGTTCGCCCAAAAACGACGGAAGATGTCTCGCTGCTGCTGCGGCTCTGCCACCGCGACGGCGTCCCGGTCACGACCCAGGGCGGCATGACCGGACTGGTGCGCGCCACGCTGCCGAATGCCGACGAAATCGTGCTCTCGATGGAGCGCATGAACGCCATCGAGGAAGTCGACGTCCCGGGCGGCGTCGCCATCGCGCAGGCCGGCACGCCGCTGCAGAAACTCCAGGAGCGGGCCGAGCAGGACGGCATGATGTTTCCGCTCGACCTCGGCGCGCGCGGCAGTTGCACCATCGGCGGCAACATCTCGACCAATGCCGGCGGCAACCGCGTCATCCGCTACGGCATGACGCGCGAGCTGATCCTCGGCCTCGAGGTCGTCACGCCCGACGGGACCGTGCTCAAGGGCTTGCGCAAATACATCAAGAACAACACCGGCATCGATCTGAAGCATCTGTATATCGGCACCGAAGGCATTCTGGGCGTGGTGACGCGCGCGGCGGTCCGGATCTTTCCGGCGCCGGCCGAACGCCAGGTGGCGCTGTGCGCGCTCCCCTCCTTCGGCAAGGTGATGAGCTTTCTCAAGCTGGCGCGACGATCGCTCGGTGGCGAACTGACCGCATTCGAGGTGATGTGGAACGCCTACTACCGCCAGACCGTCGAACGCGTGAAAGGCGTGGTCGGCCCGCTGCCGACCCATCATCCGTTCTATGTGCTGCTGGAGGCCTCGGGAAGCGACGCCGAACGGATGCGGACCAGCCTTGAGCAGATGCTGGAAACGGCGATGAACGACGAGATGATTCTCGACGCTACGCTCTCAACCTCGAACGCCTCCGCGGCCGCGATCTGGCGCATCCGCGATTCCAGCGTCGAACTCGGCCGCAGCTTTCCATTCGCGGCCAGGATGGGCTTCGACGTCAGTATCGCCATCGACCGGATGGAGGCCTACGCCGACACGCTCGATGCCCGCGTCAAGGCGATCGATCCCCAAGCCTTCACCATCGTGATGGGCCACGTCGGCGACGGCAATCTGCATCCGAGCGTCTATCACGAGCATACGCCGGACAAGCACGACGAGTTCGAGAAACTGGTTTACGACCTCACCGGCGAATTCGGCGGCTCGATCTCGGCCGAGCACGGCATCGGCATCCTGAAGCGGCCCTATCTGAAGATGAGCCGCACCGACGAGGAAATCGAAACCATGCGCTCGCTCAAACGCGCGCTCGACCCGAAGAACATTCTCAACCCCGGGCGAATTTTCACGATCTGAAAGGTTTGGGGCGGTCAGGTCGCGCTGCCCGCCCTACTCCTCGAAGTCATACTGCTTGCAGAGGTGGTCGCCGATCTGCACCAGCATGGCGACGCATTCGGGATATCCCGGCTTGGCGATCGTGGCGCCGCCGGCCTGGGCGCGGAATTCCCAGCTGTCGCCGTCGCGGAGCACCGAGATCGCGATGCCATCAGGACAATCGGCGTGGGCCTTCAGCTCGGCGCGCGCCATCGCAATGAGTTCGGCTTCGGTTTTAGCGGGCTTGATCATTGGCAGCGTCCTCCCGGCAGGTTGTTTGGCTGCAGGTTGCCGCTTTGACCGGCTCCTGTCGAGGGCGACGAAGCGACGTGCCAGCTGATCGCGCTGAATGGCCGACATCGTAGCCCAGCGCGCTACGGCGCCCTGCTCGCCGACCTCGTTTCGACGATGAGCCGCAGCGAAACCTCGTTGTCCGCGCCCGGCTCCGCGCCGGCCGCGATCCGTTCGGCTGGCGATGGCGGCGACTTCTGGACGTGCTTGGTGAATATCCGGATGACGCGCCCTTTGACGACGGTCATCCTGTCGAACATATCGGATGCAACACCTTCAATGGGATCCCGCAACGCCAGGAACTGCGCCTGCCGGGCCATGCTTTCGGTGCCTCGGGTGCCGCCCAGTTCGTCCATCGCGGCATCGCTGATCTGGCATTCGACCGTATCGCCGCCGTTCAGCATGGTGAACCTGAATGCCAAGCGTTCGATGTCGTGTCCAATAATTCGGTCCCGGGTCAGCGGCATCGGAGGGCCAGTCTTGGACTTCAGCAAGCGTGGATAACGGAGACCGCCAGAGCGGCGGCGGCGTCTTGCTTAATGCGTCAACTGGACAAAAATTGGCCGAACCTGCGGCCAAATCCGCTACCTCGCTGGCTTCTTCAGATCGATATGCCGGATCGCCGATATCGTGGGCAAGGCGCCGGTATGGACCGGCTCAGCACCGGACATCTCCGGCGACAGCGGCGCGCGCGCCGTCGTCGCATCCGGGAAGCGGAGCTTCATTTCGCGGATGAAGCCGTCGAGCGTGTCGACGCTGGCGGCCATCTTGGCAATCAAGGAGAATTCGGCGCTGTTGGAGGCGGCCGGCTTGCTCGCGATCTCGAATGCGGAGCGGTCGGCCTCGCCGGTCATCAGCGGCGCGTATTTGTCGCGAAAACGGCCCAGCCCGATCGCATCCCCGGCCAGGGAATAGCCGACCACGGCGCGGATCACGTCGCTCTTCTCGTTGGCGTTCAAGGGTTTGAAATCCCGCCAGCGCTCGCCGTAGTACAGTTCGATCTGTTCGGAAGCCTCCCGCCACTGCCGCGACGCCCAATAGATGTCGGAGCGCAACCGGATCGCCTCGCGGCCAGTGAGGTTGGAGATGATGTCGAGCGCGAGATCGTGGCGGCCGACATCGCTCTGGGCCCGGCCCTCCAGCAGAAGCCGCTGCTGCCGCAGTTCGCCGGAGAGATCGGAAATCCGGGTCAGGCGAAGGGCCGCAATCGCGCGATCCGGTTTGCGGTTGCTGAGATAGACCATGGCAAGGCGCGCCGCCACCTGCGCGCGGGCGGCCCCCTCCAGCCGCTTGTCGACCTGGTACTGCAGCAGCTCGGCGGCCTGGTCGAGCAGATCGATGGCGGCCAGCCGGTCGGCCAGGCGCCGGATCATTTCGTCGCCGCGGCGACCGATCGGTGTCAATTCGCGAAACTCGTAGAACATGGCGAGCGCGTCGACCGGCTTCATGTCGTCGGCCTTGGAGCCGAGATAGAGCTCGGCGAACAGCGCGGACGCCATATCCTGGCTCTGCCGCGACAGTTCGGCATTGGGGTGCATCCGCGTCGCGGTCTTGGCGGCGGCCAGCGCGTCGGCATAGCGGCCGGTTTCGGCGTAGACCTGGGTCAACTTGTTCAGGGTCTTCAACTCGATCGCATCGCCGCGCCAGGTGACCGCCAGTATCTCCAGCTCGCGGGTGAGGTCGGCCGGATTGAGCTCGCCGCGCCGGTTGCGCAGCAGGGCCTCCAGCAGCTTCGCCTCGGACGCCGCCTGCCGGTCGGAGGATTGCACCGCGTAGCGGTAAGCATCGAGCGCATCCTTGTCGTGCCCCAGCGCCTCGGCGAGCCGCCCGCGCAGCACCGCGATCTCGGGCTTCATCTCGTCGGGGATGCCGATCACCTCGAGTTCGCTGCGCCGCCGCGAAGCCCCGCCATAATCCTTCACCTCGAGCGAGGCCCGCATCGCGTCTGCGGTCACGATGCGCTGCAGCTCCAGCGGCAGCGCGGCGATCGAGAATTCGGCGTTCTTGAACTTTTCGCGTGCGTCCCCCCATTTTTCCTGGCGGGCGAACGCAAACCCTTTCCACAACTGCGAATCGTGGCCGTTGCCGATCGCGGGGCTGGCGAGAACCTTGAGCGCCCGCTCGGGATGGTCGATCAGGATGCTGGCGACCGCATTCACCATCAGTGCGGTAGCGTCCTCATTCCCCTGATTGGTTTCGGAGATGATGAGGTTGGTCACCCCCCTCGCCTCGTAATACATGCCGCGCGACATGTAAAAATTGGCAAGATCGATCCGAGCCTGCGCCTTTTGTTCAGGTCCCGCGAGAGCCCCGGTCTTGATCAACGCATCGAGCCTCGGGAAAAATTTCTCTTCCCGGTTCCTGCGCCATTCCGTGACGTCGAACAGCGGCCGCACCGCCGCGGTGGCGCGTTCGGCCGAAACCTCGGCGGACGACAGCGTCAATCCGCCGGGCCGTCCAAGCATCACCTTGTCAGAGCCGACTTCGGCCCTGATGTCGTCAGCGTGCGGATGCACCACCACGCCGTGCACGGATTCCAGCAGCGATAGTTCGACGAAATCCTGCCGCTTGATGAGGCCGCGGGTCGGCGGCGGCGCGGTGACGACCAGCAGCGTGTCGCCGGCGTCGGGATCGACTAGCCGGTGCAGCGCGCCCGGATTGGCCAGCGGTACGGTGACGTTGGCGAGTGCCGGTTCGGTGATATTGCGGAGCACCGTCAGCGGCAGCGGCGTGGCCAGGCCGCGATCGGCGAAGGTCAGCGTCCACTCGGCGCCGTTGGCGCGGCCTTCGCTTTCCAGCGAAGGGATCTGCGGCCGGTTGAGGCGGATGCGGATCGCCTGGCCCTTTTCCAGCGGCAGCGCGCTGACGTCGCCGATAATGGCACCGCCCTTCGTACGGATCTGCTCGACATCGAGCGGCCCCGCATGATCGAACACCAGCCACACCGTATCCGCGCGACGGAACAGCGCAGCCGGGGTCGGCCCGGCAAACGAGAACGTCACGCGCAGAGCGTCGCTGTCGCGCCTCGCCTCGACACGCGTGGCCTTCTCCTTGGCGGCGCTTTCCGACGGCGGTGCGGATGCTGCCGGCGCGCCCTGCTTCCCCGGCTCGGCGGGAGGCGGAGCCTGCTTGGGCGCCACGGCCTTCGGCGCTTCGGTGGCCGCAGCCTGGACCTGTTCGGCGGGCTGGACCACTTTAGCGGGCGGCGATGTTTTTTCCGGAGCGGCCGCCATCTTCTCGGCCGGGGGCGGTGCACTGTCCTTGGCCGGCGCGACTTTTTCAGCGGCCGGCTTTTTCTCGACGGCAGGCGTTGCGGCCTCGGCCGGCGCTTCGGCCGGCTTGATCTCGACCTTGGCCTGTTCGGCAAAGGTCTCCGAGGTGACGGGCGCGATTTCCGCCTGCGGCGGTGGCGGCGGTACTTCCTTCAGCGCCCTGTCGCGCGACATCCGCGCGGCCGGCCCGGGCTTGGCCGGTAGCGCGGCCGGTTTGGCCACGACCTGCGGCTCCGGCAGGGCCTGCTTTTCCGGCTGCTGGAAGGCGACATCGATCACATAGTTCTTTTCCTCGCGGAAGGAATGCACGTCGACCTCGCCGATCAGCATGATGTCGACCGCAGAGGAATCGACGTCGGCGCGCTGGCTGATCGAGGCGACGTTCGGCGGCGCCGCTACCTTGGCATCCGCGAGGTCGAAATTGAGCACGCTGGTGAATTGCAGCGTCAGCTTCTGTTCGTTCAGCACAGAAGATACGCTGACGCCGTCGGGCATCTCGAACACGAAGCGTACGAAGGTCGGCTGCACCGAGGCGCGGACCCGCACCGGCGGCCGCTTCTTCGCGGCAT
>CADEDX010000327.1 GCA_902826195.1 uncultured Bradyrhizobium sp.
GCGCCAGGCACTTCGCGCAGGAGTTGCTCGATCCGGAAGCCTATGCGGTGGTGAAGCAGCGGCTCGATTCGCTCGCCGAGCGCAACCGCAACCTAATCGGCGAGATCGAAAGCCAGCTCTCCAAGAACCTGCAGAAGAACGGCATCACCGCGCAGGTCTTTGGCCGCCGCAAGCAGCCGTTTTCGATCTGGACCAAGATGGAGCGCAAATCCGTCGGCTTCGAACAGCTGTCCGACATCTATGCCTTCCGCGTCGTGATGCCCGACGTCGAAGCCTGCTACCGCGCGCTCGGCGTCGTGCACACCACCTGGCCGGTGGTGCCGGGCCGGTTCAAGGACTACATCTCGACGCCCAAGCAGAATGACTACCGTTCGCTGCACACCACCGTGATCGGACCCGGCAACCAGCGCGTCGAGCTGCAGATCCGCACCGAGGAGATGAACCAGATCGCCGAATTCGGCATCGCAGCCCACGCCTTCTACAAGGAAGGCATGGGTTCGCCGACCGAGCGGCTCAAGCACGAATCCAATGCCTTCGCCTGGTTACGCCACACCGTCGGTATCCTCTCCGAGAGCGCCAATCCGGAGGAGTTCCTGGAACACACCAAGATGGAGTTGTTCCACGACCAGGTGTTCTGCTTTACGCCGAAGGGCAAGCTGATCGCGATGCCGCGCCGCGCCAATGTGATCGACTTCGCCTATGCCGTACACACCGACGTCGGCAACTCGGCGGTTGGCTGCAAGATCAACGGCAAGTTCGCGCCGCTGTCGTCCGAGCTGCAGAACGGCGACGAGATCGAGGTGCTGACCTCGAAGGCGCAATCGGCGCCGCCCTCGGCCTGGGAATCGCTGGCGGTGACCGGCAAGGCCCGCGCCGCGATCCGCCGCGCCACCCGCACCGCGGTGCGCGATCAGTATGCCGGCCTTGGCCGCCGTATCATCGATCGCCTGTTCGCCCGCGCCAAGATCGAATATGCCGACGACAAGCTGACCGGTGCGCTGCCGCGGCTGGCGCGCCCCTCGATCGAGGAAGTGATGGCCTCCGTCGGGCGCGGCGAACTCAAGGCTTCCGACGTCGCCCGCGCCATGTATCCAGACTACAAGGAAGAGCGGATGGTGCGCTACGGGGTCAAGAAGAGCCTCGCGGTGAAACTGAGATTGAAATCGGAGCCGCCGCATCCGGCCCGCAGTGCCTCGGTCATCCCGGTGCGCGGCATCAATTCCGACCTGCCGGTGAAATTCGCGCCGAACGGCGGCGCGGTGCCGGGCGACCGCATCGTCGGCATCGTCACGCCGGGCGAGGGGATCACGATCTATCCGATCCAGTCGCCGGCGCTGAAGGATTTTGAGGAAGAGCCGGAGCGCTGGCTCGATGTCCGCTGGGATATCGACGAAACCAACCCGCAGCGTTTCCCGGCGCGTATCATGGTCCATAACGTCAACGAGCCTGGCAGCCTCGCCCAGGTCGCCACTGTGATCGCCGAGCATGACGGCAATATCGACAACATCAGCATGTCGCGCCGCTCGCCCGATTTCACCGAACTGACGATCGATCTCGAGGTCTATGACCTCAAGCATCTCAGTGCAATTATCGCGCAATTGCGTGCCAAGGCGGTCGTGGCCAAGGTCGAACGCGTCAATGGGTAGCCGATCTGTCGTTGCCGGGCTTGACCCGGCAGCGCATCCTTCTCAAGAAGATGGATGCGTGGGCCTTCGCCACGCCGAGGGGGCTTCGGCCTCGCAGGCGGGGCGAGCCCGCGCATGACGACTGGATTTCTCGCTTCGAGAGTCGGAATATGCCAACAACTCCCCCGCTGCGCCTTGGCGTGAATGTCGACCATGTCGCCACCCTCCGTAATGCGCGGGGCGGCGAGCGGCCGGATCCGGTGCGTGCCGCGTTGCTGGCGATCGAGGCGGGCGCGGACGGCATCACGGCGCATCTTCGCGAGGACCGCCGGCACATCCGCGACGCCGACATGTCCCGCCTGAAGGCCGAAATCTCCAAACCGCTGAACTTCGAAATGGCGGCGACCGAGGACATGCTGCGGATCTCGCTGGCGACAAAGCCGCACGCCGTATGCCTGGTGCCGGAACGGCGCGAGGAGCTTACGACCGAGGGCGGGCTGGACGTGGTCGGCCAACACAATGCGCTGGCGCCCTTCATCGCCCGGCTCGGCGATGCCGGCATCCGGGTGTCGCTGTTCATCTCGGCCGATCCCGCCCAGATCGAGATGGCGGCAAGGCTGCGCGCGCCCGTGATCGAGATCCACACCGGAGGCTGGTGCGACGCCGTGGTCGACGGACACACCGCGAAGGCCGAGGCGGAATGGCAGCGAATCGTCGCGGGGGCTGCGCTGGCCCGCGCCGCCGGCCTGGAGGTTCATGCCGGCCACGGCCTCGACTACCAGACGGCGGAGACGATCTCCGCGCTGCCCGAGATCGCCGAACTCAACATCGGCTACTTCATGATGGGGGAGGCGCTGTTCGTGGGCCTTGGCGAGACCGTGCGGCAGATGCGCGCCGCGATGGACCGCGGCCGCGGCAAGATCGCGGCCCGGCCATGATCATCGGCATCGGCTCCGACCTGATCGATATCACAAGGGTGGCCAAGGTGATCGAGCGCCATGGCGACCGCTTCCTCGACCGGGTTTTCACTGATGGCGAGCGTGCTCGGGCGGCGCGGCGCGCCAACAACGAGAAGATGGTGGTGGCGACCTACGCCAAGCGCTTTGCGGCCAAGGAAGCCTGTTCCAAGGCGCTCGGCACCGGGATCCGGCGCGGCGTCTGGTGGCGGGACATGGGGGTGGTTAACCTGCCGGGGGGGCGACCGACCATGAAACTCACCGGCGGCGCGCTGGCCCGGCTGGAGGCGCTCACCCCCGAAGGCTGCGAGGCGCGGATCGACCTGTCGATCACGGACGACTGGCCGTTGGCGCAGGCGTTCGTCATAATTTCGGCGGTCGCCGCCGCCAAACCTTGAGCCGGCCGGGCATTTGCGCCGGGAGTTCGCTGCGAAACTAAAAATCATTGACTTATCAATAGATTATAAAGTTTTTACGAGGCGCTTGATTGCGCGCCACCGAACAACCGTCTAAAACGCCGAGCTACATATTCGAGCCAGGGCCGATTCCGGTTAGCATCGGGATTGGCTCTCAATATCAGTAACAAAGACCATTTTCCTGACGCGGCCGTATCAGGCGATTCGCGAGCGGAAAACGTTCTGCCACCATGCGGGCAACGGCACCGCGGGAATTGGGAAAGCGATGAGCGTGACCTCCAGCACAAAATCTGAAAGCGGCCTGGGCGAAACCATCCGCGTCGTCATCCACGCTCTCCTGATTGCCCTCGTGATCCGCACCTTCCTGTTCCAGCCCTTCAACATTCCCTCGGGATCGATGAAGGCGACGCTGCTGGTTGGCGATTATCTGTTCGTTTCGAAATATTCGTACGGCTACAGCCATTACTCGATCCCATTGTCGCCGCCGCTGTTTTCGGGCCGCATCTTCGGCTCGGAACCGAACCGCGGCGATATCGTGGTGTTCCGCCTGCCGAAGGACGACTCCACCGATTACATCAAGCGTGTGATCGGCCTACCGGGCGACCGCATCCAGATGCGGGAAGGCCTGCTCCACATCAACGACAAGCCGGTCAAGCGCGAGCGGCTTTCCGATTTCATCGGCGAGGACCCTTGCGGCTCCGACGCCACCGCGCGCGTCAAGCGCTGGAAAGAAACGCTGCCGAACGGCGTCAGCTACGAATCGCTCGATTGCGTCGACAACGGATTTTACGACAACACCAACGTCTACACCGTGCCCCCTGGCCACTTCTTCATGATGGGTGATAACCGCGATAATTCCACGGACAGCCGCGTGCTGTCGGCGGTCGGTTATGTGCCGTTCGAGAACATCGTCGGCCGCGCGCAGATGATCTTCTTCTCCGTCGCCGAGGGTGAACATGCCTGGATGTTCTGGCGCTGGCCGACGGCGGTGCGCTGGAATCGCCTTTTCACAATCGTGCGATGAAAGACGAGTCATCAGTCATTCAGGATTCCGCGACCTCAGGCGAGCCGGGCAAGGCTGATGCGCCCCGCGAAACTGCGCCGAAAAAGAAGCGCGGCAAAGCCGCCGCCAAGGCGGCTGCCGCGGCGATCGAAGGGCGGATCGGCTATCAATTCTCCGATCCCGCGCTGCTGACGACCGCCTTTACCCATGTCTCCGCGCTGAAGCCGGCGACGCGCCATCGTGCCGACAGCTATCAGCGGCTTGAATTCCTTGGGGACCACGTGCTCGGCCTGATCATCTCCGACATGCTGTATCGCGCCTATCCGCGCGCCGACGAGGGTGAATTGTCGAAGCGTCTCGCCGATCTCGTGCGCAAGGAAAGCTGTGCCGACGTCGCAAAGTCGCTCGGGCTGCTCGACGACATCAAGCTTGGCGCGGTCGGCGCCGGCGCCGGCGCGCGCTTGCGCAAATCCGTTCTCGGTGACATCTGCGAGGCGGTGATCGGGGCGATCTATCTCGACGGCGGCTATGCCGCGGCGTCGCAATTCGTCGAGCGCAACTGGCTGGAGCGGATGCGCAAGCCGCGCCGGCCGCTGCGCGATCCCAAGACGGTGTTGCAGGAATGGGCGCAGAGCAAGGGATTGCCGACGCCGGTCTATCGCGAGATCGAGCGCACCGGGCCGCATCACGATCCGCAATTTCGCGTCGCCGTCGATCTGCCGGGACTGGCGCCGGCCGAAGGCGTCGGCGGCTCCAAGCGCGCGGCCGAAAAAGTGGCGGCTTCCGTGATGATCGAGCGCGAAGGCGTCGGCGGCGGCACCAATGACAGTTGAACCCGCACCCAACGCGCCGGGCGAGACCCGCTGCGGGTTCGTCGCGCTGATCGGCGCGCCCAATGTTGGCAAGTCGACGCTGGTCAATGCGCTGGTCGGCTCCAAGGTCACCATCGTCTCGCGCAAGGTGCAGACGACGCGCGCCTTGATCCGCGGCATCGTGATCGAGGACAACGCCCAGATCATCCTGGTCGATACGCCCGGCATCTTCTCGCCGAAGCGGCGGCTCGATCGCGCCATGGTCTCCACCGCCTGGAGCGGGGCGCATGATGCCGATCTCGTTTGCGTGCTGCTCGATGCGAAAGCCGGCCTCGACGAGGAGGCCGACGCGATCCTGAACAAGCTCGCGACGGTTAAGCACCCAAAAATCCTGGTGATGAACAAGATCGACCTCATCCCGCGCGAGAAGCTGTTGGCGCTGGCGCAGGCTGCCAACGCACGCATGAAGTTCGAACACACTTTCATGATCTCGGCGCTGTCGGGCGACGGCGTCGAGGATCTGCGCAAGACGCTCGCTCAAATGGTGCCGCCGGGGCCGTTTCATTACCCCGAGGACCAGATGTCGGACGCGCCGATGCGGCATCTGGCGGCGGAAATCACCCGGGAAAAGATCTATCGCCAGCTCCACCAGGAACTGCCGTATCAATCCACCGTCGAGACCGACAGCTGGACCGAGCGCAAGGACAAGTCGGTGCGCATCGAGCAGACGATCTTTGTCGAGCGCGAGAGCCAGCGCAAGATCGTGCTCGGCAAGGGCGGCGCCACGATCAAGTCGATCGGCGCGGATTCGCGCAAGGAGATCGCCGAGATACTGGGCGTGCCGGTGCACCTGTTCCTGTTCGTCAAGGTGCGTGAGAACTGGGGCGACGATCCCGACCGCTACCGCGAAATGGGGCTGGAATTCCCTAAGGAATAGTTGAGTAATGTTGCGATCGTCATTGCGAGCGAAGCGAAGCAATCCATGCATCAGCGAATGTGGAAGCATGGATTGCTTCGTCGCTTCGCGCCTCGCAATGACGGAGTAGCCCGATGACCGTACCCAAGAACGTGCTGTGGTTTGAGGTTCTGCTGTATCTGTCGCTGACGCTCGACTCGGTGTCGGTGGCGTTTCGGGACCGCACGCCGAATGACAACATGACGGAGCTGGCGATCATTGTCGGAACCGTGATGGCCGGCGGCATGATCCTGCTGCTGCTCTATTTCGTCTACCTCGCCGCGCGTCACCGCATGGGCTGGGCGCGCTGGGTGCTGGTCGCGGCCCTGGTGCTGTCGGTGATTTCCCTGGTGCCGGTGATCGGCCAGCGCGGCATCGAGTTCGACAGCGGCATCGAGGCGATCTCCTGCGCGCTGACCGCGATGGGGCTGTACTACTCCTTCACCGGCGACGCGGTGGGATGGTTCGATGCGTGAGACGCCGTAGGGCGGGTTAGGCGAAGCCGTAACCCGCCGTCTCGAGCGCCGGAGTGCAAAATCGGCGGATTACGCTGCGCTAATCCGCCCTACGATTGATTGTCGAAATCCTGTAAACTCCTCTCATGGAATGGACCGACGAGGGCATCGTGCTGGGCGTTCGGCGGCATGGCGAGTCTTCCGCCATCGTCGAACTGCTGACGCGCGAACACGGCCGGCATTTGGGTCTTGTACGCGGCGGTGCGGGCAAGCGGATGCGGCCGTTGCTGCAGCCGGGCAACAGCGTCACCACGGTGTGGCGGGCGCGACTCGACGAGCATCTCGGATATTACGCGGTTGAGGGTACGCGCTTGCGCGCGGCCACCCTGCTGGCGTCGGCGCACGCGACCTATGGCATCACCCATCTGGCATCGCTGGTACGGCTGCTGCCGGAGCGGGATCCGCACGAGGACATCTACGAGATGCTGGGCCGCACGCTAGACGATTTTGACGATGCCGGCGGCGCGGCCGCCCACCTCATCCGGTTCGAACTCGCCATGCTCGCCGAACTCGGTTTTGGCCTCGACCTCGAAAACTGCGCGGCCACCGGCGCGACCACTGAGCTGATTTATGTGTCGCCGAAATCCGGCGGTGCGGTGTCGCGCGTCGCCGGCGAACCCTATCGCGACCGGCTGCTGCGGCTGCCGTCGTTCCTGCGCGACGGCGACGGCGGGGCCAACGGCTGGTCGGACCAGGACCTGTCGGACGGGTTTCGCCTGACCGGGCTTTTCCTGCTGCGCCACGTGCTGGAGCCGCGCGGGCAGGGCCATTCCGATGCCAGGGACGGGTTCATCAACGCGGTGACGCGGAATCGGGCGCGAATCAGTTCGGCTTCGTAAGCTGTTCGCAATCCCCTCGGTCAGCCGTCCGTGCGAGCGCAGGAACCCATACGCCGCGGCCCTTCAATTGTGCTGGCCCCGGCCGTTTTTCGCCACAAACACCTGTGGTTATGGGCCCCTGCGTCCGCAGGGGCGACGGATACCCCATTCGCGTCTTGAACGATTCAGCCGAAAAGTTTAACGCCTGCCCATGGGAAAACGACAGCTGCCGCCGGAAGAACCGGCCGAAATCCACGAGGTGATGCTGCGCGATGCGCTGGAAGAGCGCTATCTCGCCTATGCGCTCTCGACCATCATGCACCGCGCCTTGCCGGACGCCCGCGACGGGCTGAAGCCGGTACACCGGCGCATCCTCTACGGCATGCGCCTGCTGCGGCTCGATCCCGGCACACCGTTCAAGAAGTCCGCCAAGATCGTCGGCGACGTGATGGGTTCGTTCCATCCGCATGGTGACCAGGCGATCTACGACGCGATGGTGCGCCTGGCGCAGGACTTCTCCTCGCGCTACCCGCTGGTCGACGGCCAGG
>CADEDX010000328.1 GCA_902826195.1 uncultured Bradyrhizobium sp.
TTCAGCTCGCCGTCATCACCGAGAACGAGACCGCGCGCCGGCTCTACGCCAAGGCCGGCTTCATCGAGTACGGTCATCAGATCAACGCGCTCAAACACGGCGGTCGCTATTACGACGACATCCTGATGGTGAAATTCCTTGGCGCATAAAGCATGAGGAATTCGATGTGATAGCGACCACGAAGAAAGGCGCCCTCCCTCTCGCGCTTGCGAATTATTTTTCCGAACCGGCCGCCGCTTCAATCGGATCAAATCTATTTTGAAGTTCGGTAGAGCAAGGCTAAGAAAAGGCGCATTTGATCGCAAGCATGACAGCGGTTTGACGGGAGGATGAATAGTTAGGGGGAGGAAATGATCACCCAAGCCTTTGACAGCCGAACGATGGCGAGGATGCAAGAGGCTCTTGAGCGCGCGTGTTTGCTTCTACCGACAGGCGGAGAACACAGTGCCCGTCGGATGATCGCAAACAAAATAATCGAATGCGCGCAACGTGGTAACATCAGCCTGATTGAACTGACGGAGGCAGGATACGCCGCTTCGTTACGACTGGCGGCTGGTGCGGATGACGCCGGGGACCATGACGAAAGTCATGACGGACTGGAGCCGTCGGAGTTCATGCCCGATCACGTCTAGTGGGCATGTTCGGTACCGGCACGTGATGGCTGGACGCGATTGTCGCCACGATTGTGGCAGCGCTGGCGATCGCGTTGCGCATCGCGACAGAGGGCTCGGCGGAGCCCTCTCCGCTTTAGCTCCAGACAAAGGCAACAATCGCGAGCGCGATGGGGAGCGCCGCCCCCACCACCCATGCGAAAATATTGAACGCGGCCTCTCTGCTCATGATGCACCTCATGGCATTGCGGAACAGAGGCTTCAGGTCTCGAGACCTTACGCGCGCGGTGCGATTTTGTTGTAGCGCGCATTGACGCACGCTCTTTTGACGCGCCTGACGGGGTTCTGCGCTGTGCGAGGAACCGCTCGCCGCTTGAGGCCGCGCAGGGTGCGGTATCGTTCCGCCCGGGACGGTGCTGCCGCGACATCTGGTGCGGCAAGACGGGTGGCCTAACCTCTCGTCGTCATTCTGGGATGCGCCGATAGGCGCAGGCCCCGAAACCAAATGACGGCACAGCCTGTCGTACGATGGATTCCCCGATGTGCAATTGCACATCCGAGGTTCACGCTTCGCGGGAATGACGGCCGTAAAACTACGGCCGCAAGATCGCCGCCCCCGTCGTCATCCGGCTTTCGAGCTCGGTATGCGCCTTCGCCGCATCCTTCAGCGCATAGGCATGGTTGATCGGCACGTGCAGCTTGCCGTTGATGACGGCCGCAAACAGCGTGTCGGCGCCTTCGAGCAGTTCCTTGCGGGTGGACACATAGTCGTTCAGCTTCGGCCGCGTCGCGAACAGCGAGCCGTGGTTGTTGAGTTCGGCGAGCGCGAACGGCGGCACCGGACCGGAGGCATTTCCAAAACTGACGAACAGGCCGCGGGGCCGCAGGCACGACAGCGAGCCCGGGAACGTGGTCTTGCCGACGCCGTCATAAACCACGTCGCAGAGTTCGTTGCGGCTGATCTGTTTGACGCGCGCGACAAAATCCTCCTCGTTGTAGAGGATGACGTGGTCGCAGCCGTTGGAGAGTGCGAGATCGGCCTTCGCCTTGGAGCCGACGGTGCCGATCACATGCGCGCCGAGCGCCTTGGCCCACTGGCAGGCCAAGAGCCCGATGCCGCCGGCGGCGGCATGGATCAGCACGCGGTGGCCGGGCTCGACCTTGAACGTCTTGTGCAGCAGGTACCAGACCGTCAGCCCCTTGAGCATCAGCACGGCGCCCTGCTCGTAGGTGATGTGGTCGGGCAGCTTGACCAGCTTGTCGGCCGGGATCACCCGCTCGCTGGCATAGCCGCCGAGGTTGAAGTAGTAGGCGACGCGGTCGCCGGGGTGGAAATTGGTGACGCCGGGGCCGACGACCACGACCTCACCGGCCGCTTCGTTGCCGGCGATGAACGGCAGGCCCGGCGCCTTGTAGAGGCCGGTGCGGAAATAGACGTCGATGAAATTCAGGCCGACGGCGTGCTGGCGGATGCGGACCTCGCCCGGCCCCGGCGCCGCCACCTCGACGTCCTCATACACCAGGGCTTCCGGTCCCCCCACCTTGTGCACGCGCACGGCCTTGGTCATGACAGTCTCTCCCTTGGTACTGGCTACAAACGAAAGCCATCGCCGCCGCCTTGTCAACTCACCGGCGGAAACCGGCTATTGGCGGGCTGCTATTTGGCGGCCTTGCGGCGGTTGCGCCCGGCCAGCACGTTGAACATTTCGACGGCGGCCGCGAACAGGATGGCAAAGTAGATGTAGCCGCGCGGGATGTGGAATTTGAATCCGTCCGCCACCAGCGCCATGCCGATCAGCACCAGGAACGCCAGCGCCAGCATCTTGGTGGTCGGATGATCGGCGACGAATTTGGCCACCGGCCCCGACGAAATATACATGACGGCGCAGGCGATGATCACCGCCGCGACCATGATCTCGATGTCTTCCGCCATCCCGATCGCGGTGATGATCGAGTCGAGCGAGAACACGATGTCGACGACGATGATCTGCAGGATCACCCAGAAGAAGGCGCTGGCGGCCGGCTTCGCGTCCGCCTCGGCGTGGGCGGCCTCGACCTCGGCATGAATTTCATGCACCGCCTTGGCGATCAGGAAGGCGCCGCCGCCGATCAGGATGATGTCGCGCCACGACAGCGCGACGCTCTTGACGGTGATGACGGGCTCCGTCAGGCCGATCAGCCAGACCAGTACGCTCAGCAGCGCGATGCGGAACACCAGCGCCAGCAGCAGGCCGATCTGGCGGGCGCGCTTGGCCTGCTCCGGCGGAATCCGCGAGACGATCACCGAAATGAAGATGACGTTGTCGATGCCGAGCACGATCTCCAGCGCCGTCAGGGTCAACAGCGCGAACCAGGCCTCGGGGCTTGCGAGTAATTCCATCATGCTCTGAACGACTTTATTTGGCGGATCACCGCATCACTCCCGATCACATACAACGCAATGGCGCAAAGGCCGGCGACGATGGGAACACCGACGTCGAAATCGCGGACCAGCGTATAGACTGCCAGCACCGCGCCAACTGCCATTAGCCACAGGGTCAGCCAGCGCAGGCGCACCACCCGGATCGGATGCAGGACATGAAACGGCGCGAACGTCAGCGCGATCAGGATGGCGATAAAGAGCGTCGACAGAACCGGCGGCATGTGCAGCAGGAACAGATAGAACGCCGCTGCGTTCCACAGCGCCGGAAAACCGCGAAAATGATTGTCGGATGCCTTCATGCGCCGGTCGGCGAAATACAGCGCACCCGACACCATGATGCCGATGCCGAGCAGCGGCGCCGCCAGCGGCAGCAGCATCCCGCTTGCGGTAATCGCATAGGCCGGCACGAACACATAGGTCAGGAAATCGACGACGAGGTCGAGCACGTCGCCGGACAAGTTCGGCTGCAACCGCACGACGTCGAGCCTGCGCGCCAGCGGACCGTCGATCGCATCGACGATCAGGGCGACGCCGAGCCAGCCGAACATGCTGGCCCAGTGCTCGCGCGCCGCCTCCAGCATCGCCAGCAGCGCGATTCCGGCCCCCATCGCCGTGAGGATGTGCACACCAAACGCGGCGGTCCGCATGCGGTCGGTCGCGGGTATGGAATCGGGTTGGGTGATCTGGTCCATCGCTCCGGCTGTGCTATCAGGAATCGCCGAGATTTGCATACCGGCGCTTGCGGCGTTCCGCCGCGTGATTGAGCGGAAACAATTCGGCCAGCTGATGGCTTGAAAATGCCGGCTTAACCGTCAATTGTCCGGTATGGACAATGCATTAGAGATTTATGACGCCGCCGTGATCGGAGGCGGCCCGGCCGGGCTGACCGCCGCCATCGCGCTGGCCATAACCGGCGCGAAAACCGCCCTGCTCGCCCGCCGCGCCCCCTATGCCGACAACCGCACCACCGCACTGCTGGGCGCCTCTACCGATCTGCTGGAACGCCTCGACGTCTGGCCCCTCTGCCACGACAAGGCCGCCGCCCTGCGGACCATGCGGCTGGTCGACGATACCGGCCGGCTGATCCGCGCGCCCGAGGTGCGCTTCACCTCGGACGAGATCGGCCTGGAGCAGTTCGGCTACAACATCGACAACAGATCGTTAATGGTTGCGCTCGAAGCCCGTGCCGCCGAACTTTCGAATTTGACTCGATTTGACGATGAGGCGGCAACGATCGATCCGCAGGATGCGAGCGTCATCATCCATACGGCCGATGGCGAGCAGCTCGCGGCGCGGCTGGTGATCGGCGCCGATGGCCGGCGGTCGCCATCCCGCACGGCGGCCGGGATCGGGATCAGCCATCGCGACCTGCATCAATCCGCGCTGACGTTCAACATTTCGCATTCGCGTCCCCACAACGGCATCTCGACCGAGTTTCACACCCCGCAAGGCCCCTGCGTGTTTGTGCCCCTGCCCGGCAATCGCTGCAGCGTGGTGTGGGTCTCGACGACGCGCGAGGCCGAACGGTTGATGTCGCTCGGCGACGATGAATTGTCCGATGCCGCGGAACGGCAGTCGCATTCCATTCTCGGCCGCGTCGAGGTCGAAGGCGGACGAAATCTGTTTCCGCTGGCGATCGAACGGCCCGACAAGTTCGCCAGCCACCGCGTCGCGCTGGTCGGCGAGTCCGCCCACGTCCTGCCGCCGATCGGCGCGCAGGGTCTCAACATGGGCTTGCGCGATGCCGCCGACATCGCCGACATCGCGAGCAATGCGATTTCGCTCGGCGAAGATCCCGGCTCGCCCGCGGTGCTCGCGCGCTATCAGTCAGCCCGCCGCGCCGACGTCGTCAGCCGCCTGATCGCCATCGACGTCGCCAACCGCTCCCTGCTCAGCGACTTCATTGGGCTGCAATCACTCCGCGCCGCCGGCATGCACCTGCTAGCTTCGTTCGGCCCGCTGCGGCGGCTGGCGATGCGCGAGGGCCTGGCGCCGAGCTGGAAGCGCGTGAGCTGATGATGCCCCTGTAGCCCGGGCGAGCGCAGCGACCCCGGGGACCGGTCCCGCATATCGCGGAGCCTGTCATCGGGCGCGCATTCGCGCGACCCGTTGGCTCATGGCGGGCTACCACGCGCCTCGTGCAACGGATAAAAGCGTTTGCAAAACAACACCTTGCCTACTGTGCATGGGGTTGTTTTGCATGTTTTGTGTTTCGACTCCTCACGGAAACACCAGCCGCCCGCTCTGGATGAACCACATCACGCCGGTCAGCGTGACCACCGAGGCGAATGTCCCGATCAGGACGGCCACCGACGCCGGCTCGATCCAGGTGTTGTTCTGCCGGGCGATCACGAACACGTTCAGGGCCGGTGGAAGTGCTGCCATCAGCACGGCAGTCGCCGCCCAGGGCTGTGCGAACGGCCCGAACAGCAGCATCAGGCCGAACACGATCAGCGGATGGATCAGCAGCTTGATCGCCATGACGCCAGGCACTTCCCAGGGCACGCGGTCGAACGGGCGCAGCGCCACGGTGACGCCGAGCACGAACAGCGCGGTCGGCGCTGCGGCGTTCTGCAGGAACAGCAGCGTGCGATCGAGCGCCGTCGGCAGCGGGATATGGAAGGCCGCCACCAGCGCGCCCAGCACCGCCGACATGATCAGCGGGTTCATTGCGATCTGCCGCACGGCGATGCCCATCGCATGCAAAAACGACTTCTGCTCGCGATCCGTCAGCGCCATCAGCAGCGGCACGATGGTAAACAGAAAGATGCTGTCGCAGCAGAAGATCAGCGCGGTCGGCGCCGCCGCTTTCGCACCCAGCACCGCCAGCGCCAGCCCGGGGCCCATATAGCCGATATTGCCGTAAGCGCCGGCCAGGCCCGCCATGGTCGCCTTGCGCAGCGACAGATCGCCGAAGATGCGGCCCACCACCATCGCCAGGACATAGGCGCTGATTGTCGCCAGCGTGGTGGCGATCAGGAATGGCGGGTTGTTCAGCTCGGCAAACGGAGTGTCCGACATGATGCGGAACAGCAACGCCGGCAGGGACACGTAGAGCAGGAAGAAGTTCATCCAGGCGAGGCCGGCTTCAGGCAGGCCCCTCGTCTTCCCGCAGGCAAAGCCGATGAAAATCAATCCAAAATAGGGGAGCGCCAGGTTGAGAATATCGGCCATCTCGAAACGTCTTTTCGTCAGCGATTTCGGGGGTATGGCGCCTGATATCGCCACCGCGCGTAAGGTTAATTCGTCCCGATGCCCCTAGCATCGGCCACAATCATGGTCTATTCGACGGGACATGATCAAAGCGCGCACCGCCAAATTCCAGATCGGGCAGATCGTCCGCCACCGGGTGTTTTCATTCCGGGGCGTGATTTTCGATATCGATCCGGAATTCAACAATACCGAGGAATGGTGGTTGTCGATCCCCGAGGAGGTCCGGCCCCACAAGGATCAGCCGTTCTATCACCTGCTCGCGGAAAACTCGGAGTCCGAATACGTCGCCTATGTCTCCGAGCAGAACCTGCTGCCGGACGATTCCGGCGAGCCGATCCGGCACTCGCAGGTCGCCGAGATATTCATCAAGGACAAGTCGGGCGGCTACCGCCCGCGCAATCCCTCGCTGAACTAGCGGGCTTCATCCGCAATTGAAAAAGGCGCCCTGCCCGGGCGCCTTTTGCGTTCTGCCTGCTGCGGCGGCTATTTCGCCGCCGGGGCGGCGCCCTCGAGCTTCTTGCGCTGCTCTTCTGCCTTCTTCTGCAGCTCTTCCTGCAGCTTCTTCTGGTTTTCTTCGAACTGCTTCGGATCGGTCGGCGGGCCGTCATAGGCCTTCGCGAATTCGCCGGCGAGCGGCAGCGGCAGCGTCAGCGGCGCGCCGTTGGAGTTGATCGCCTGAACGACGAGGTTCTGGCCCTTCTTCAGGCTGGCGATCAGGTCGGGAGTGGCTTCGTAGTCGGACATGCAGCCGTTCTGGAAGCAGATGACATAGGGTCCCTGCAGCGGCGCGTTGCTGTCGACGATAATGCGGGTGCCGTGCACCAACTGCATGCCGAGCGGCAGCGTCACGCGCAGCAGCTTCTTCGGCTCGCCTTCCGGCTCGATGATGACGGCGGCGATGACCGGTTGGCCGGACTCGATGCGGCCGTCCTTGCCGGTGAAGCAGACTTGCTTGGCGCCGGCTTCCTGGCCCTTCAGGCAGAACTTGGTCCAGGGCGCGTAGATCAGCTGCACCTGCTGTTCCGGCGGCTGGGCGGCGGGCGCGCCGGCCGCAGGGGCCTGCTGCTGGGCCGCCGGCGGCGCGGGCTGTTTCGGAGCTGCCTTCGGCGCGGCCTTCGGTGCGGCGGGGGCCGGCGCGGGCGCCTGGGCCTGCGCAGCGGACACCATCAACGTCGCCGACAGTGCCGAGGCCGCCAACAGGGCCACAAGCTGCCCATGCGGCCGGACTGGTCCGGCCAAGATACGGAAATTCATTGCGGAAAACCCTTTCTGAACGACAGCGCCCGAAACCGCACAGGCACCGACACCTCACCCCGCGCTTCGGCGGCTATCTCGTTGGCAATTGAGGCGGATACGTGACCTTTGTTCCCGCCCTTGCTGATTGCCCGCCTT
>CADEDX010000329.1:0-6597 GCA_902826195.1 uncultured Bradyrhizobium sp.
CGCTATTCTTCCACGAAGAGCGTCCTGTCGCCGCCTAACGCGGACAGACCCGGGACCGAATGGACGTGCGACGTGCGACGTTCGTCGGAACATCGCCATTAGTGAAGATTAGATCTCGTCTTGCGCGGGGGCCGCTGGTCTCGAAGGAGCAGAGGCTTCGCCAGCGGTCGTCTCCGACTGGCGAAAGTATACCGTGATGCCACCCATGGGGGGGCGCATGTCCTTGTCCGCGCTGGCCTGTGCAGCCAGACGAATGCGATCCGCCGGATAGCCGCCGGCAATGAGCGCATCTGCGACTTGGTTGAGCCGAGCCATGGCGATCCGGATAGCGGCTTGGCCTTCGCGCTCGGTGTCGATTTCGGTAATGAGGTCGATGCCATCCGGCTGGCAACGGGAGGCCTGTTCGCCAATGCGAGTGATCAGCAGAGTAGCCTGCTCGGAGGGGCTGGCCTCACCGCGCGCATAGTAAACGGACTGGCCGCCGCGCGGACAGGACGCAACCTCGGACTCACGCGGCACAACCTGCGCCGCACTTGAAGCAACACATGCAGCCGAAATTGAAAGCGCACTGAGCAGATTGAACATTCGCAACATGGTTTATGCGCCGTCGGGACCAATCCCGCCTGTCTCAATGCACAAGCGGCGCCGGATGACCGAGACTGGCTCAGGGATCCGACGCCGTCGGGCCATGATCGCCTAGTTTTGTGCGTCTTCAGCGGCCTGGTCTACCGCCGTGCCCGCAGCCGTCACGTCTTCACCAACACCTTCCACCGTGTTGCAGGCCGAAGCAGCAACCGCGAGCAGGAAGGCAAAAGCAGCAAAGGAGGCTTTCATGTCGTTTCTCCATGTCCCTCGGCGACAGCCGCCGATCGTGGGCTCAACGCGGCCTCTGGAGGGGAGTTCCGTGACGCTGCCCATAGGAACAGAAAACGCGGCGATGCGTTGGACGCACAGACAGGCCGATAGAGACAGGAGTAGATGCGATGCTTGGTTGGGCGCTGGCGTTTTTCGTGCTGGCAATTGCCGCTGCGGCGTTCGGGTTCGGCGGGATCGCTGGCGCATCGGCCTCGATCGCGCAAGTTCTGTTCGTGATTTTTCTGGCGCTAACCGTGATCGCTTTCGTGGTCCGCGCGATTCAGGGACGGTCGGTGGTGTAGTCGCGACTCCCACACCAGGCCGCACCCTCCACATCCTTGCGCCGACCTACGCCTGCCAGCCGCGCGTCACATCGGCTCCATGGATCCCCGCAATTGCGCCAGCACCCTGTCCGCGGCATCGAGCCGGATGAGGCCTCCGCGTGGGCTGTCAAGATCAAGAATGGTGTAGATCGTCAGGGTGACCGCCGCCGCGTAGATGCCGCCATGCACGAGATGGCGCACGCCGTGGCGCGACATCCCCGCACCCGCCAGGAGTGCGCTGAACAGCGAGACTCCGAACAGCATCACAAGGACCAGTTCAGGTATCTGCGTGCTGAGCGCGACCTTTCGTTCCCGGGTAACGTCTATCATGTCATTGAGGGCCGGAAGGACGACTTCCGCGGCGTACTGCCTGTCCGGCTTGTCAATGGCAGCCAGGGCCGCTTTCCATATCTCGGCTTGTAGACTTTCGGCAGCGGCGAAGGCGTTCGCTGGATCTCGCTCAGCGTCGATAACCCGGTAGACCTCGATGCGCGCATCAAGGTACTGCCGGAACAGGTCGCGGATGGTCGTCTGGTCCTCTGGCGCTAGCAGGTCGACCCGCATATAGGCCGTGAAAATGTCGTTAGCCTCCGCCACGATCAGATCACGCCGCTTGTCCAGCCGGTCGACAGCGCCGGCAAAGGCGAAACCCAGGAGAAGCCCAAGCAGCGCAAAGACAGCGCTGTCGAAGATGCTGGTCGCCTCGCCTCCCCTCGCCTTTTCGAACCGGATGCCGAGCCGGAAGCCAATCTCAAGCAGCAACAGCATCCCTGCAAACAGCAGAAGGCACAGCAACACCCCTCCGAAAACTGCCATTTGCACGACCGGGTCCCCATGTTGCGAGGCAGGTCTAGCGGGTGGGCGGAAGCGCGTACAGCAGGGCGATGCAAGGCGTTCCCATCCGCACCAAAATGCGCAATACCCGGTGCCTTCAAGGTGGGGCCTGTAGCTCAATGGTTAGAGCCGGCCGCTCATAACGGTCTGGTTGCAGGTTCGAGTCCTGCCGGGCCCACCAACCCCCCGTCCTTAAGCCTTTAACTTCAACGTTTCGCCGAGGGTTGGGAAAAGGGTTGGCACGTCTAGTTCGCGCGTTGTGCTCCGAGTATGTTAGCAGCATACGCGCGCCTAGATACGCCGCGATGGGGGCACATGAAGCGAGTATTCGGAAGCATCACCGCCGTCGGTACCGCGCTATGGATGTTTATCGTCAACGCGTGGGAATATCTCCCTGCATGGGTTCAGGCGTGGTGGCGGCTAGGGCCTCTCTTAGCGATGCTCATCCCGGCGCTTGTGGTCGTCGGACTGGTAATCACCTCGGTTCACTTTCGTTTCAACGATACTTCGACCTACGAGGCGCGTCAGGCCGCGAAACTTCCACCCGTGCAAAAGCAGCGGGTCGATGTTTTGACTGCCGCTGGTTATGCGCCGAAAGTCACCATCGACTTGGGCACCGAAGGCAAGGCGACGGTGCTAACTCGCAAGCCACCGCCCCCGCCAGAGTCAGGTGTACCAGTCAGCAACTTGAACGTCGTCGATGTGGCGGTGGTAACCGAGCGCGGCGAAACCAAAATGAAGGCGGCGGTCCTGTACGACTCCTCCTCTTGGGCCAAAGACAGCGCGACGCATTTCGCCAAATCGAAGGACACCGCGAGGGCGCGAGAGGTATTGGCGAATGAACTGATTGCGTCAGCGGTCAAGGACGCGAAGGAGGTCTTTTGCTTCGGCCTTGCTTCGTCCGAACCATCTTCAGAGAATGAGAGGCTCTCAGAGCGGAGAGCGCAGGAGTTGTGCGTTTCTTTGGCAAAATTGGGTTTCGTCAACCTTGCTCATCAAGAAGTCTACGCTGTTCCGTTAGGTGTCTCCATAGACGCTTCAACGTCAGGCGAGATTCTTTCTAGACAACGCGCTGCGGTGATCGTGGGTGTCCAAGAATCGTACCGCGAGATGCGTCTAGACCATTACATTACGGCTTTGACGAAAGTGACCCATCCCTTCTACGTCGATCTGGATCGCTACAAGCGCGGAGAGGGCATCGACACGTGGCTTCCCGGAGCAGTGATGAGCCGACTGGTCCAAACAAACACAGTGAATGGGCCCAACATTCTCTTTCATCACTATTCGGCAGACAAGAAGTACTTGGGATATTCCGGATGGGGTGACTACGAACCAATACCCGAAGACAAGCCCTGATAACGCTATTTGGCGAGCTTCTCTAAAGCATCACGAGCTAGCGTCTCTTGCTCGGCTGCGAGCGTGTAACGCTCAACTTCGCGCAAGCTGGCGTGGCCTGTAACCGCTGCGATTTGCTTCGTACTACAGCCAGCCTCGGCGAGCCGACGCGCGGCGCTCTTGCGCAATCCGTGCAATGACCGATCGGTCAAACCCGCCGCGCGCGCCGCATCACTGAACCAGCCGCCGAAACCTGCAACTGAGAATGGCGCGCCGTACTCTGTGACAATGAAGGTCAGGTGCTTCGAGTCGGCGTGCGCCAGTTCTGCCTTGAGCTTCGGATGGATCGGCAGAAGCAGCCGCGCGCCGGTCTTCTGTTGCCTTACCTCGATACTCTCGCCGCGCATGTGCTGACGTCCCATGCGGACAATGTCGGACCTGCGTTGGCCAGTGAAAAGAGCGAGGTACATCGCGAGCCGTTGCCGCGAACCGGAAGGCCAGCGTTCTTCAAATTGCTTGATCTCTGATTCCGACCAATCGGCGAACCCCTGCCCCTCCAACTTAGCGAGCTTGAGCCCGATGGTCGGGTCGTCCTTCCGCAAGCCCGTCTCAATCGCCAGCTTCATCAACAGACGCAGGTTCTTCAACAGCTTGTTTGCAGCAGCCGCGCCGCTCGCATCATACCGCGTCGAGACAATCGCTTTGACGTGCTTGCGCTGAAGGTGAGACACACGGCTTGAGCCGTGCTCATCGCAGAACCGCTCAATGGTGAAGCGGTAGGTGCGCTTCGTTTCGTCGCTCAGCGACTTGAACTCAACCGATGCGAAGTAGGCAGCGGCGAGCGCATCCATCGTACCGGCGGCGTAGCGCACAGCAGCCGGACGGACCTTATCGTCAAACTCTGCGGCGGCGGCAGCGTAAGCCGCCATGAACTCGTCTTCGCCGGGACGCCCCGGCAAGGCGATGCGCCGCCCATCTCGCCGGTAGTAGTGACGCACGCGCCCATGCCGATCCGTGAAACGGTCGATGAAGGCTAGGCGCAAGCTTGTCATGATAACACACGGTCGAAGTCGTTGGGTTCGTCGCCATCATCGGCGCCCTCACCCATCCGTGTAAAGGCCGTATCGACTTCCACGCGATCCCAAACGCGCCGTGCGCGAATATGCTTGGGTTTCGGCATAGTCCCGTCGTCCACCAGCTTGTCGAACGTGCCGGGGCTCACGCCGACATAGCGGGCAGCTTCAACGCGGCTTAGGCCACGGGGAATGAAGGGAAGTGGCTCGCGCATAGCTCAATTCAACCGTCCACCGCTACGCAGGAAGTCCACGCGCGCCGTGATCCGGCGGCACTCGTGGGTCAACACGGCGATGTGCGCGGCGTGCTGGGGAACGTTCGGCACTTCATCAGAGCCTAGCGCGCGGACGAGTTCGCCGTATCGCCGACGCAACACGGGAGCCGGAAGTTCAAGAGCGCGGGAAATCTCGGCGCGGGCGGCGTCAATGTTGCCGTTGAGGCGTTCGACAAGCGCCGCCGCACTCGCACATGAGGCCGTGAACATCGCGCCTAGCGTCTGGCTCAATTCAGCCTCGTTCAAGCCGGTGAAGTCGTTATCCGCATCCTCGGCAAGTTCGGCGAGGCGTTCGGCAAGTTCAGTAAAGCTGGTCATCGTTGATCCTTTCAGAATGGGCGGGCTTGTGGCGCGGTCGAGAAAATCACCGTGAGGCAACCGCGCCACCATTTTTCGTCCGCGCCCGTACGCGTTGACGTCTGAATCCTCACGGCGGTCTCGTTATTCGATTACTGGCGTTCGGGGTTCTTTCGCTGGCGCTTCGAACGTGTCGCCGTCAGGCAGCGGGTCGAGGTCTTCCCGTGCGCGCGCTTCGTTCGGCGTCATCCATTTGTGTGTGATGGCGCTGGCATAGAAGTTCGCACGGGCTGTCATGTCGCCACGCAGCAGGCCGCGAAGGTCTACGCGCACGTACAAGCCTTGCTCGCGTTCTTCCGGCGTCAGCAGCTTCAGGGAGAGTTCTTCCTCCCAAGCCATCGCCAGAGGCGCGACGGTCCACGAAGCGAAGCCGATCATCAGCTGTTCAACACCGCTACCCCATGACGTCGTCTTTTCGACGGACTGCACGAGCACGAGCGGGACGCGATACCAACGGCAGATTTCTTCAAGCTGGAATTGGCGGGTCGAAAGGAATTGCGCTTCCTCGGGCGCGATGGTGGTCGCAACCCATTTCATTCCCTCTTCAAGAATTTTGATATCGTTGTGACGGTTGCCGAGTTCGGCGATACCAGCGCCGCTGCGTGCGTTGTCGTCACGACCCTGTTGCTTGATGCCCCGGCGGATATTGTTCTTCGCGTCTTCCGTCAGGCGTCCGGGGTGCAGCAGGAAGCCGCCCGAACGCGCTTCATTCTTGAAGAAATCAGCGCCGAAGTTCTCAGCGTGAATACCAAGCGTCAGAGCGCGGCGCATCGCGGCAAGCGGGCTTTCGCCCACGAGACCGTTTGTTGTGCTCAGCCCCCTGATATGGATGACGTCGGCGGGTGATAGCTCGCGCTTGTCACCGCCTGAACCAACTTCATAGATCAGTTGTCCATCGGGCAGACGACGCGGCGCGGCGTTGACCAGCGGCCAAAGACCGACTGGCACGCCTTCGCGGCGTTCGATTTGCTGATACCCGTTGCCTGTCAGTTGGCGGCGCGCTTCCGTGACTTTCACGAGCCCACGTCTGCCCTGATAGTCATTGACCGCGCCGGAAAGCAGCTTGCTGACCGGGTGATCCGGCAACGGAAGACGCCGTTCGCCGTCGCGTTGGTACACGCCGATAGGCAACTGACTCATCGTGTCGGAAAGCAATGCAACGCAAGCGTGCACCGCGGACACATTGAGTGCGGTAGTCTCGTCCACATAGATGTCACCGCTCGTTTGGAATCGGTTGTTCCAATCGGCGGCTGATACGTTCGGTCCAAAGCGCCCCCCAGGTACTGCCCCGGTCAACATGACCGAGGCAGCTGCCCGAAGCCGCTCAAGTGAACCGCGAAAAACTGAGCGGCGACTCGACATTGGGGTTCCTCCGCTTAGCTGATCGAAGGAACAGGGATGCCCGTCACGCGCGCGAAGGCAGACGGACGCACGGCGAAGGAATCGAGCCTCGCGTAAGCGCGAATGAGGATCGACAGTTTCGAGAAGGCATCACCGCCGACGCGCGTTGCTTCGATGGTGATCGGCGTACGCATGGCCAAGAAC
>CADEDX010000329.1:6607-7634 GCA_902826195.1 uncultured Bradyrhizobium sp.
CCGAAGTGGTCGTGGCGGGAATGGACGTGGTGTCGAGGAACTGAGCGGGTTCCAGCGACGGCGGACGGCGCAGGGGTTGCCCGCTGCTTCCACCTTCCACGAGGCCGTCAATCGCACCCATGACGCCGGGCGACGTGATGAACGCGCCGGGCTCATAGTTCGCCGAGCGAACAGCTTGGAAGGCGCGCGAGAACGGACCCCACGTTGTGAACGTCGCACCGTCAATTTCGTGGACGTCGTCTTGGTTCATGATGCCGAGTTGTTCGCCCATGCCGGTCCCGTAGAGGGCGCGGCGGTCCATCTCGACGGCAAAGGCAGACGCGAGCACGGAGTCGACAAGCTGGTTGAAATTGGCGCTATCTTCCACGAGTTCGACGCTCGCGCGGATCAGCGCAACCATCGTGCCGGGATTGAAGCGGCGGTTACCGAAGACAATCTCTGTCTCGTCAACCGAGGAGTTCTCGCTGTGGTTTGAAAAGCTGGGGTCGCTTTCCACAGTCGCGAAGTTCTGCACACCAACGATAGGGAGCGTGCGAGCGCCAGCACCGACGACTCGCGACCGCGCACGGGCGAGGTCGAGAACTTCGGCAGAAACGTACTCAGGTATGGAGAAACCACCCGCGCTGCCGGTGCCACGCTCTTGCGCGGCGTGCATTCCGCCGAGGCCGAGTTGCGCTTTGATCAGGTCACCCGTGCGAGCGGTGTTGCCAGCGGGGCGCGTGTGCAGCGTGGCAAGTTGCTGGTTGGGCGCGAGGGCGGCGCGTTCGATGCGTTCCGAGAGGCCGGATTGCTGGCGCACCGCGGCAAGGCCCTTGCGCGTGGTTTGCAGCGCGTCGAGTCCGTCGATGCGGGCTTGGAGTGTGTCGAACTCCGATTGTTCGTCGGAGGAAAGGCCGCGCCCTTCGGCTTCGGCGGTATCGAGAAAGGCTTGCATGCGTGCAAGCATCTGTTCGCGGTTCATTTTTTTTGGTCCGTGTGTTTAGGTTTTGCCGTTATTGGCACACGGAACCTCTGCGCTTCGGATTTT
>CADEDX010000330.1 GCA_902826195.1 uncultured Bradyrhizobium sp.
CATAGCCTCGTGGTCTATGGCGATTCCGAGGAGCAGCCGTACGCCACGGCGCGTGTGGCTTATGTCGACGCGCCAGCTGGCCCAAGGCAGTCAGTGTCGACCATTCGCGCGCGCTGCCGCGAGCGCATCGAGGTGATGGACGGCCGTCTGGTACAGAACTTCATGGACTTTGGTCCCCGCTGGTCCAACATCCGGGCGATCCACCTCGGGCAGGGCGAAGCGTTGATCGACCTCGCATTACCGGCTGCTTACGGTTCCGACCTTCCTACCTATGCCTTGCATCCGGCGCTGCTCGACATGGCAACTGGCGCCGCCCAGAAGCTGATTCCGGGGTTTGCGGGCGATGATGATTTCTATGTTCCGTTTTCTTATGGCCGCGTGCTGGTGACGCGTCCGCTGCCTCCGACCTTCTCCAGTCACGTGCGCTTGCGGGTTGCGGAAGGCAAAAGCGCGGCCTTTGACGTGACGTTGCTCGATGACCAAGGCAACGAGGTGGTCTCGATCGAGCGCTACATCATGCGCCGGGTCGAGGCATTCGCTCCCACGCCGGCCTCGTCCAGGCCGTCGCGCCCGGATGGTCCCGAGACGGCCGAGGAAGGTTTCCTGCGCGAGGGCATGACCAATGCGGAGGGTCTTGAAGCGCTCGATCGCATCCTCGCCTGCAACGTCTCGCCGCAGGTCGCAGCCTCGACCCTCGACCTCGATCTCTGGCTGGATCGGCTGGAACATGGCGGTCGCGGAACGCCGGCCGAGGACGTCAACTGGTCCATCGGAACGCCCGGCGTCGCGCGTCCCGGTGGCGATGCCGGCGTCAGAGCGCCCCGCGATGCCATTGAGCGAGACCTGGCGGCCATCTGGAAGGAGATGCTGGGCGTCCAGCAGGTCTCGATCGACGATGACTTCTTCGAACTGGGTGGGCAGTCGCTGATCGCAATGCGGCTTTTCAACCGAATTCGCAAGGAGCACGGGGTCGAGTTGCCGCTGTCTGTGCTGTTCCAGGCGCCGACCATCGCTGCAACGGCGGCGCTGTTGCGCGAGACCAAGGGCTTGCCGGCGATCGATTCGGCAGCGGACGGCGCCGATGTTACTAAGCAAGTAAGCGCCGAAGACCAGCCCGTGGCGGCGTGCACGACGGTAGCCGTCGATCATGTGGCCAGCGAAACTGCAATCGCAGCGAACGCACAATCGTCAAGCGTGCCGGCGCCTGCTCGATCGTTGGTCGAGATCACGCGCGGCGGCAATCGACCGCCACTGTTCTGCGTCCATGGCGCCGGTGGCAACGTGCTCAACTTCCGCGACCTCTCGTGGGGGCTGCACCATGAACAGCCATTCTTCGCGCTGCAGGCCCGCGGTGTGGATGGCACGACCGCACTGCACCGCTCGATAGAGGATATGGCTCGGGCTTATGTCGAGGAAATCCGTGCGTTGCGGCCCCATGGCCCCTATTTTCTGGCCGGCTATTCAGGCGGAGGCGTGGTCGCATTCGAGATGGCGCAACAACTGAATGCGCTGGGCGAAGAAGTGCCGCTCCTCGTGTTTTTCGACACGTACCATCCGCAGATGCCGATCCGCGGCGTATCCCTGGGCCGAAAATTCCAGCGTTTGCGTCAGAACGGACTAAAGTACTTGAAAGAGGCCTTGCTGGATAGGCGGGACCGCGCGCGCGCGGTGCGCGAGCGGTTACAGATCAAGCTGTGCGTCACCAGGGGCAGGCCGGTACCGCACGCGCTGCGGGATCGCCATCTCACGGAAAGCTTCGGCGAGGCGGCCAAGCACTACCGACCTAAGCCGTGGCAAGGGAAAGCGTTGCTTTTCCGGGCTAAGAGTGTGCCTTTTGTCTTCAGTGGCGGCGGGCCCGACTACGGTTGGGACAGCGTCGTGCTGGGCGGAGTGAAGACGGTGATGATCCCCGGCAACCATGCCACCTTGTTGCTCGGAGCAAATGCAAAGGTATTGATGGGTCCGCTGAATGCCGCTCTTGATCAGGCAAACCTTGGCACGGCGTCGCAGCCCCAAATGGCTGAGAAATAGTGTTCCGGTTCACAGAAGGACAGCGCCAGAACTACATTAGTGCCGCTGGATCATGATGCGATTTCAGGAACCGCATGATGATCGCATCGCTTTGTTTGAGCATGATCTTTCGGAAAACGGTTTCCGCGTTTCCGGATCATGCTCCAGAGGCCAACCGGATCGCGGACGGGCACGAGAACCCATCATTGCTTCGGTGCCGCGAATGGGTTTTCGGGATCGTCAGCGTCGGCGTACTGGCGCCGACACTGATAGGCGTCGTACTGACGCTTGAGGGTGGCGAGAATTGGCAGACCGTTGCTTTGCAAGGCCGCAAAGGCGGGGCAGATTTCCTTCTGCATCAGAGCCCGGCACGCCGCCATGTCGCGCCGCGCAGCCGCATCGGCCCGCTGGCCGTATGAGACAGCATATTGCCATGCCAGCGTTTGCATGTACCGGCCTGTCTCCAGGGCGAGTGTCGCGGGGATGGTGGCGCCCTCGGGGTTGCGGCCGAACAGCACGGCATAGTGCACCAGCGCGATGAAGTAGCGGCCGGCCTCGCTCATATGCACGTTGTCGGAGAAGAGGAGGCGCACGCGCTCACCCGGGCGATTGCCCGCAACGCCCGGCACCTTGCCCTCCCACAGCGCGGCTGCCAGTTCCGCGAGCGCGCCGGCACCGGGCAGCACGCGGACGCGCGGAACATTGCCACGCGCCGGAAGATCCAGGTTGGCCCGGCTGGCGACGCATTCCCACATCGGCAACGCCGCACGCTCGTAGTCGATCCAGGGCCACGGCGCGTCAGGGTCCAGGTTGAGCCAGGTATGATAAAGCAGCACCTCTGCGTCGGGGTTGCCCGCCAGGAGGTGCCTGGCCATGTCGGTCAGATAGAAGGTGGTGCGCTCCTTGCGTGCGATGGCCGGGAGGTCGTGACGCTCCGTGACGACGAGAACGTCGTACTTGTTGCCGGATGCAAAACGCCGCGGTTGGCGCAGTTCTTCGGCGACATTCAGGCCGGCGCCATCCCGGTTATGGCCGGCACGATAGCCCGGCCATTCGGTTGCAGAAGTTACCTCGCCCTTGGTCCGCTGCCGCAGCAGGGAATAGCCCAGGACCTGCGCCTCAAAATCCAGGCGATAGCCGAGCGAGCGTGCGATCTGCTCGACCACCTGCGGCACGCCCTCGCTGAGGCTATGGCCTGAGTAGAAGGCGCGGACGTCATTCCTGGGCGTCCATGCCGAGGTGCCGACCACTTCGCGCGCTTCTTCACTCATAGCCATGCCTCCGCCATTGAGCATGATCAGCACCGCAAGGATCGCCCACAGCCGGCCGACGCATCGTTGGCTCACCGCTTATGCTCCGAGGTTGTAACGACACGTTGCCGATATGGTCCAGGGCGCTGGCGAACCATCGCAGGTCGAAGACAACTGAGCGTGGCTGCGGCGGAAAGAGCCCTCATTGTCAATTTTCCGAAGGATGCTTCGGCCACAAGGTGAAGAAATCTCGATATGCGATTGTCTAGCAGCGGGGCAGGCGTGTTTCAAGCGTTCGCCCGGCCGCCAGGGCGCGGCCGCCGGTGATGCTCGAAGAAAGAAGTGCTGCGCGTCAGCGGGCCAGCAACGCGCGCTTCTCTTCGTTCGACAGCTGCTTTGCAGCGTAACATTGCAGATTGGTCGCGACATGTTCAGGTGTACGCATCCCGAGAATCGTTACCGAGATGGGCTCGATGGAGAGCGCGAACTGAAGCGCCGCTTCGAGCGCTGAGCGCTGCATCTGCTCGGCGAGCCGCTTGATCTGCAAAGCGCGTTCCCACTGCGGCTCGCTTGCGCGCAATTTTGCCTCGGTGAGGGATGGTTTCAACGCGCCGCCGCCGAAGCAGCCTCGCGCGATGATCCCGAGCTGGCGTTCGGACACTTTGTCAAACACGCCGTCAAGCGCCTGCAGGTCCATCAACCCAAAGGGCATCTGGAGGCTCGCGAGTTCCTCCATGTCCAGGCAGTGCACGGCATCGTAAACGGAATCGAGGGCAATTCCATATGCACGGATCTTGCCTTCCGTCTTCAAGCGCCCGAGGAGCCCCAACGCATCCTGCAGGCGGGACCCGGCAAGTTCCTCCCGGGGCGGGCTGTGGAGCTGGTACAGGTCGATATGGTCGGACTGAAGCCGCCGCAACGATGCCTCCACCGCTGCTCTCAGGTAGCCTGGCGAAAAATCCTGCGAAACCGTACCCGATAGCGACGACGGAACCGCGCCACGACGCAGGCCGAGCGCCCGAACGATGGGCTTCGCGAACGGCTTGATGAACTGAATGAGCCGCTTCTGCCGCGGCAGGCTATAGCCGCCCTTGGTTGCGATGAAAACCCGGTCGCGCTTGCCGCGAAAGGCCCGGCCGAGCAGGATCTCGCTTTCCCCTTGCGAATACATGTCTGCGGTATCGAAGAAATTTATCCCCGCGTCGCAGGCAGCCTCCAGTGTTTTCAGCGAGGTCGACCTGCCACCGTCCTGGGCGAGCAGCCCCCCGATGCGCGCTCCGCCGAATCCGATTTCGGAAACGCGCCATCCGGTTTTTCCAAACTGCCTGTAACGCACGACCGCGCTCCGTCACATGGCTCGCAGGTCGCGCGCGAGGCGGTCCGCCGCGCGGGCCGCCAGCGCCATCACCGTCACCGTGGGATTTTTCTCAGCGCCGGTCGTGAAGCAGCTGGCATCGACGACGAGGACGTTGGGGATATCGTGAAGCCGATTGAAGCCGTCGGTCACGCCGAAGCTGGGCGAGGCATGCATACGGGCCGCGCCGCCATAGTGCTTGGCTGTCCCCGGGACAAGCGTCGGGACGATCTCTCTGATCGTGCCCTTGTGCCCGGCGTCCTGCATCAGTTGCATCAGGTGCTCGCGCGCCTTGAACATGTTGTCCAGAACCTTTTCATCAAACCTGATGTGAACTTCCAGGGCGGGGAGGCCAAACTCGTCTTTGTCGTCTTTGGCGGGAGCGACGTAGTATTTCTCTTCCGGCACCATTGTGCCGAAGACCTGCACGCCAAAATAGGTCGTCTTCTGTCCGAGACGACTTTTGATCTTGCCGACCGTGCCGAACGCACCGAGTGTCCATGAGGAGGCAAGCAGAGGATCCGACGAAGCGTGGGGCAGTCGCGTCAGGTAGGCAGGCGGGGACAGCGACGTGAGCGGGGTGTCCATGTCGACGGGCCACCACTCACGCGGGTGATCGTGAAGATACTTGCCGAGCAGGCCGGCGCCGTTGCCCATCCCGTTTGGGTGATCGCTGCAAGCCGAGTTGAACAGCAGCTTGGGCGAACCGAGCGGCCCGCATGCCACCACAAATGCACTGGCGCTCACGCGATGGTGCGCCATGGTCTGCCTGTCGCAGTAGACGGCGGCGACGACCTTCTTCTTCTGTTCGTCCCATTCCAGCTTCAACGCATGGGCTCGGGTGATCAGCTTGAACCCGGGCTTCCCGACCAGCCCTGCGATCAACTTCGAATAGCTATTGAACGAGGTGCCGCGGCTGAGGAGCAGGTAGGGCGGCCCGTCGGCGAGCGGCATCGTCGTGAAACCCTGGCCGCGCTTCAGCGCTGCCTGCCGAAAGGATTGCCAGTCGTTTGGAACCTGTTGCCGATAATCACAATAGCCGGCCGGCAGGTTGGGTACGTCGTCCGGATCGGCCGTGATCTCCATCGTCCTTTCGGCAATCTCGTAGTACGCAGAAATTTCGCTGTAGGTGACGGGCCAGCGATATTTCTCATGGATCTGCTCGCCTGTCGTAAAATCTTCCGCACAGAAGCGTGGTACGGCGCCTGTCCACTGATTCGAGAGGCCACCCAGGGCATAATTGTATTCGAGATTGGTTTCGGGATCGCCGGTGACGACGAACCCATCGGCCTTCGTCATGGGCGGAAGGCGTCGAAAGAGATTTCTGCCTGCAAGCCTGAGGAGTGTGCCGTGCTGGATGTCCTCTCCGGTCTCGAGCATCGTCACTGGAATGCCCTTGCGTACAAGCTCGTATGCAGCCATTGCGCCCGCTGGGCCGCTGCCTAAGACAACCACGCGGCGATCATCGCTCATCCGATACCCTCGAAACTTTTCTGTCCCAGGTGTCTAGCCTCTTTCGGCGGGGCTCGCCACGGCGTCCATGAGCCGGAGCGACGCTCGCGCCATCCAGATGGTCGCAGCAGGGAAGGCCGATCGGTCTTCGTTGCATATTTCGCGCAGCCGGGCGTGGGTTCCGGGCCAGCGCAACCATCAATTGCAATCTGAAAACGGGCAGGGATTGCGATGTTGCGCGTTGGCCTCGTGCCAAAGCTCCCATCAGGCCATTCATCGGGACTGGTTTTATGGTGCCTGGTCGTCTTGGTTGGGCGGGACAATATGAAGGCCTAATATTAGGGGACTGACCTCGATTCGCACGGCTCGATGACAATCAAATTTTTCGCGACAGGCAAACTTGCGAATAACCGACCGAGGGCGCCTCGCCGTTGCGGTCCGACCAATTTATGCTGACCTTCGATATTGCTGGACGTGGGCGGCGTTCTGACTGCGACGGTTAAGCATGCAACTGCAAATCACATTGCCTTAATAAATCGAATATAGTAGAGCGCTATTTCTTGGCGAAGCCAATTCCAAAAAAATCGTTAATGCCTAACAAAGATTATTGAACCTCCGGTTAAAGGCGCGAGACTAATTCCATGAGGTGCTTCCTGTGGCTCAACCGCGGCCTTTTTTGCAAGTCAATGTCTCCGGCCTGAATCAGACTGGCTTTTCGGAAGGCGGGTTTCGTCCTCGCTTGGGTTCGCTGTTGCGGTGCCCGCTGGCGATCGCCATCGCGAGTGACCGTGTCGTCGGCCGCGTGCCAGAGGGGGCTTGTATTTCGTTTTCGAGGGGCTCGTGTGCAAGCGAACCATTGGGGTGGATGACTGCGCCTTGAACGAGGGTGAGGTAAGACTGGTACTGTAGCAGAGAGAGCGTCGCGTCATGTCGACCTTGCCTAGAGAGAAGACCGTCGTTGCGGAAGCCACTTCGCTCGCACAGGCATCCTGGCTAATCCCGTTCTGGAGCGTCGAGCCTCTGGTATGCGCTATTGATTGCTTCATTATCTTGGGATCGAGCATTCTCAGTGGGTTTGCGTACCATCAATGGGTGCTCGGCAGCAGCGGTGATCTCGAAACGTCGCTCGCTGTAGGTCTGCTCGTGGCGGTGAACTTCACGACCATCCTGGTATCCCGTGGCAGCTATAAGCCGCTCAATCTGATTTCGCTCCAGGGCCGCATCAAGGAGACGACTGCGATCTGGCTTATCGTCTTTTCACTTCTGCTCGCGGTCGTGTTTTCGCTAAAGGTGGGTGCCAATTTATCGCGTGGCGCCACGGCGGCCTTCATGGTCGTTGGAATGACATTGTTGATCGGCTGGCGCGCCATTTTGGGCTCATATCTGGCAAGGGCTCTTGCGCGCGGCAGCTTTGCGGAGCGTCGGGTGGTTCTGATTGGGGAACCCGATGAAATCGACACCTCGGACGGCCTTTATCGGCTGCGCCGGTGCGGTTACCGACCGATCGAAAGCTTTCCCGTTCTGGAAACAGACTTTGATGCCGACGAGGGCATGTCGCCCCG
>CADEDX010000331.1 GCA_902826195.1 uncultured Bradyrhizobium sp.
TGGTCGCGGAGCCGAGCAGCCCGATGATTTCCGCCTGCTCCGCCGTCTCGACGCCCTCGACCACGCATTCGAATTTCAGGTTGCGGCACAGGTCGATCACCGTCTTGACGATATTGCGGGCGTTCTCCTGGGTCGCGATATTGCGGACGAAACCGCGGTCGATCTTGATCTTGTCCAGCGACAATTGATGGACGTAGCTCAGGCTCGATTGCCCCGATCCGAAATCGTCCAGCGCCACCTTCAGCCCCATCGATCGCAATATCCCGAGCGAGTCCTGGACCAGCTCATAGTCCTGCATCAATGCCGTCTCGGTAAGCTCGATGATGATGCGACGGGGATCGATGCCGCTGCCTCGGATGATGGAGACGATCTGCAGAATGGTGGCGTGAGAGACCAGGTCGCGCATGGAAAGATTGAAGGACAGGATCAGATCGGCCGGCCAAAGTCTGGCGGCGGCCACGGCCTTGCGCAACAACACCTGCGTGATCGTTCCGATCAGTTCGGTACGCTCGGCCACCGCGATGAAGACGTCGGGAGGAACGTTGCCCAGCTCGGAATTATGCCATCGCGCCAGCGCTTCAAAGCCGATCAGACGTCCGGATCCGATATTGACGATCGGTTGAAAATGCAGCGACAGTTCCGCGTCGAGATCGATCCTCCGCAGCGTGTGTTCAATGGTGCTGAGCCTGCGGATTTCGACTTCGTGCTCCTGGGAAAAAATCACCGGCCGGCCGCGGCATTTCGCCTTGGCATGGTACAGCGCATAATCGGCGCGCTCGTAGAGCAATTCCGCTGTCGTGCCGGCATCCGGCGCCAGCGCAAAGCCGACCGAGCCGCCGATCTGCGCAACGATCCCGGCGACGGAAAACGGTGCGTCGAAAACGGCGCAGACTTTTGCGCCGACCGCAAGAACGGCCTCGGGATCAAGGCCGGCATCGACGATGATTCCGAACTCGTCGCCGCCGAGACGGGCGATGAATTGCTTCTCGCCGGAGATCGTCAGGAGACGCTGACCGGCTTCCCGCAACACCCGATCTCCGACCCCATGTCCGTAGAGATCGTTGACCGCCTTGAACCCGTCTAGATCGAGTACCCCGACGACAAATCTTCGGTTTTCCGTCAGCGCCTGTTCAGCAAGCTGCGACAGCCGGTGGAAGAACTGGCGCCGGTTGGGCAGATCGGTGAGGCTGTCGATATTGGCGAGACGAAAATTTTCGTTGCTCAGGCGCCTGGTCTCGACCTCGCCATTGACCATGGCGGCGAACTGCTTGGAGCAGATGTTCAGGATGTAGACCATCGCGACGGTCACCAGCAGCAGATTCAAGCCGATGGCGATCTGAACCGTGCCGCCATGGGCAAGCAGGAAGATCACGAATGGCGCGATCACCATACCGGTCAGCATGAGCGCCGCCGGCCGCACATGCATCAAGCAGAAGATGCAGCTCACGACCGTGATGCCGACGAAAAACTGGACGTGGTCGTGGCGGGCGGTGTCGCCATACGGAAACAGGCTGAGCGCCCATGACAGGAAAGCAAAGCCCAGGATCCCGCCCAGCACCACGGTCGTCCGCAACGTCCGCGCGGCAGTTTCCGGCTCGACAGCACGGTCACGGCGCCGTAGCCAGATCAGGCAACGGATTGCGCAAGCACCGACCAGGATGCCGGGAAACACGACGGTGAGACTTATTGGCGCGACGTCATAATGGGTGAACGCCAGCGCAATCGAATTCACGCTCAGAATAAAATACAGCAATGGGACCTGCCGCGAAAATGCCGCGAGCTGCGCGTCCAGCAGCTCGCGATTCTCGGCATCAATCCGAAACAGGTTTGCAATAGCGTTCATGAGGCAACCACCAGGACCCGACCTGATGTATCGTGCCGCAAAACCCTTAAACAACGATGCCCCGTCGGCTTCCCTGCGCTAGGGGCTGGTTAACCGTCTGGCAATATGCCGAAGACCGCGCCCGAGAACGCGTCAGCCGGCCGAGGTATCGATCGAACGGCGGATAACCCGCCGCACTTCCGCATTGGAGAGGAACAAATCGTGATTGACGACGCCCCAGCCCGCGTCGGACGCGTCGATAACCCGCACCCCGAGCCGCTCGATGGCCGCCTTCTCGGCGGCGCCGACCCGGGTCATCCCACCGGCTATTCGCCCCGACAATGCCAGCGCGCGGTCGTTTGTCGCGGCGACGACGGTGATCTTCCGCCCGACGGGACCGATGCGGACGACCGCCGAGGAAAATACGTCCATGTCGATGTCGGGCGAAGCGAACACCACGGCGCCGATCCTGTCCGCAACGCTATCGCCGGATCGCGCATAGAGCTGGCGCAGGCTTTCGAGCGTCAGCATGGTGCCCATGCTGTGCGCAACGATATGCATGCGGCCGCCGCCGGGGCTGGTGGCGACGGAATTGAGCACGCGCTCGAATTCATCGCGGGACCACATCGCGCTTTCGCGATCATAGGCGTAGTCGAAAAACCCCGCCTTCGACGGCCAGGAAAACACCATCGTCTGGCCGCGAAACTTGATACCGTCGGCGAGGCGCGCGGCGTCGAGCACCGCGCTCTCGAACGTCTGCTTGAAGCCATGAACGTAGATCAGCAGGTCTGAGCCGCCGCTGCCGGCTTGCCCGAGGAGATCGCCGACCTCGGCCGCGACCGGCTCGACCACGTCGAGACGCCAATCCCCAAGTCCGGCGGCGGCGAGCGAGAAGCGGCTGTCGTCAGGCGCCACCAGCTTCGCCCGGGCGACCGTCATCCTGGTCGCGCGCTCCGGCCCGAACCACGGCTTCGTTCGCCCGCCGTTCGCCGCCTTGCGCGTGGTAGCGACGATCAATGTCGGCTCCACTGAGAGCGACGAAGCGTCATAGTGCGCACCGGTCGCGCCAAGGTTCGCGCATCCGCCGAGCGCAAGCACGCTTGCAGAGGACGCGATCCCGCGCAGCAAAGCGCGGCGGGACGCAACAGTCTCGTATTGCGGCAGATGTCGGATCACACACAGAACCTTCGGGAATACGGCTTTGACAGCCAGCGAGGCCGCAGGTCTCCCGAACTAGGATGGCGAGAAAAGGGCGAGCGGCCGTTCATGTGCGGTTCCAGTTTCGTCGCGATTCCGTGATTGTGACGCCGCCTCAACGAAACCATTTTTTCCGCCCGCGAAGCGTTCCGGAAACAAATCGCCGTTACGGTTGATTGTCGGAACGAACGAGGTGGGATCATGTTGGTGTCAGTGCTTAACCTCATCTATGCCGAATTTTTAAAGCGCGCCCTCTCCGGCATGGCAACGCAGGGAGGAAAGCCATGACAGAGGTTGTGACGGCATTCCTCATCTTCGTCAGCATCGGCGTATTCCTCGCCCACGCCTTCGATGCCTATCGGCTGCGCTGATCGCAGATCCCCGTCATTGTCAGAGATGAACAGGTCACGACCCGGGAATTTCCAAACACCCGCGCCGGCTCGCCGAAATTCGTCGTAAGCACATCTTGTGGGTTGGCCGCGATCGGCTGCGACAGGTCGATAGGCTTGTAGGTTCCAGCTTTGAAGCTGATCAGCATGCGTCAGCGCCCGCTGCCGACATTCTCGATCGAGTATGCATGGCCTTGCGGGATGTAGCCAACATCGCCCCTCTGCAGTCGTCTGGTGCGCCAGCGGCCATGGTGCGGTCACTGTGTGGGCCAACAAATTGCTTTATCATAGCCCGCGCGACCGGCGCACGCGCGCCGCCAAGCCGGGCCTGCTGATGCCCTGCGGCTTGGGCGGGGCTCCGTCGAAGAGCTATTAAATCAACAGGTTAGACAGATGCTTGGGGATGGTGCTAGAGAGCGGAGGCGCGGCGGGGTTGCGATTCCGCGGGGGTTGGAGTTCTGGTCCGGGCGCGCTTGTTTGGATTACGGCTATTTCGGACATTCGAAATGAGAAAGATCATCCTGACGCTGGCGGTCCTGTATCCGGCGGCGGCGCTGGCCCAAGGCGCCGCGCCGGCCAATCCTCCGACCGTTGGCGGAAAACCGCTGGTTGTGGTCGGGTCGAAAAGAACAGCGGCGGCCAAGAAGCAACCAGAAAAGCCCCTGTCGCCGGCCCAGAAGCTGCAGGCTTGTCAGGATATTGACGATGCAACCAAGGAACGGTTGAACTGCTACGACGCCGTCTACAAGCCACAGCCGAAACCGAAAGCGCCGGCTGCCAAGGCGGTCAGTGACTGTCGCTTCCTCACGGAGGAAGATGAGCGGCTGACCTGCTTCAACGGTTTTGCAGACAAGACTCCAAAGCTGCCGCGTTAGGCAGAGCTTTTTCCAGCGAAGCGCGTAGCGGTTCGCGTCAAGAAAAACGCGTCGAAACAAAAAGCTGAAACCCCGTTCCAATCCCATTGGAACGGAAAAGGCGTTAGATCAAGCGGCGCCTCACCAGGTGCTGTTCCAGTTCGAACCGCCGAAAAAGCTGTATTGCGACTGCTGCGCAACCCGCATTTGCGGCTGTTCACCCTGCATCGGCGCCGGGCGGCTCCTGGCGACCTTGCGCTTGCGCTGACCTTCCGGCTTCTTCGCCTCTGACGGGACGACTTGCGCGAACGTCTCGCGCACGCGGGCTTGGGCGCTGGCATCGAGAGGAACCGCCGCGACCGGGGATGGAGCTGCAACGGGAGCAGACGCCTGGACCGTTACGGGCGGCGGAACAATGGTCGGAAGGCTGGTATCGTAAACCACCCGCTCCGGCGGCTTCTGGTCGGAGCGAATCCGTACCACCGTCTTGTCGACCGAAGGGGCGGCCTGGCTGGCCACGACGGCCTGCTGCGGGAAAAAGGCATCGATCGCCAACAAAAACGCCAGCAGAATTCCGCCGACGAACACAAAATAACGCGCTACAGGCATCGATCCAGCTCCCCCACACGGGCACCGCGCGGTTCCATCGCTCAACGGGCGATGCCTCAGTTAGTTCCTGACCCGCCGGCCAGGTTCAAGTGCGGTGATCACATTTTCGGGGGCGGCGCGTGCGTTTTGCCCGCGCAGGGTTAAGCAGCAAGGTTAAATGCATCTTCATGTTCACGGGGACCGCGCCTCGGATTTTCAAAACGACCAACCGGCGATCCGCCAAGTCTGAGATGGTTTCATGCCACCTCTCCACTGCACTGCGACGACGGTGCGACCGTGGGATGGCATTCGAAATGGGCGGCGGCTACACTGGCAGCGTTCCACCCGGCCATGCGCGCCGCAACAAGAACAATGGGGAGACCGAATGCCGACCGTTACCTGGGACCATGTCCACCTGCGCAGCCCTGATCCCGAAGCGACAGCAGCCTGGCTGGAAAACATCCTTGGCGGCGAGATCATCCGTGGCCCGGGCCGGATCGACGTCAAACTCGGCGGCGCAAACGTGTTCATCGCGCCCGTTACTGCGGGCGACGGCGTCAACACCCCGCCGGTGACGCCCTATCAGGGCCTGGACCATTTCGGCCTCACCGTGAAGGACATCGACGCGGTCGCAGCAGAGATCAAGGCCAAGGGCGTCGAGTTCACGAAAGAGCCGACCACGATCCGCCCCGGCGTTCGCATCTGCTTCATCCGCGGTCCGCAGGGCATCTCGATCGAGCTGCTCGAGCGCGACAAGAAATACACCTGACGCGCCGTCCGATCCGCACAGACGGCGGCTCCTTGGGATAAGCGCTGCTGCACTTATCCCCGCGATAAAGAACGGCAACTGCTATGTCATGCTGCCCGGCATGAAGCAGCGGATGGTGATTCCTTGATACCCGCGAATGGGCCAGACCATGGTTCGGCCGACACGATTTGGTTCGGTGATGACAGCGTCTTCGGGCACGTCATACCACTCGCCCTCGATCCGGACTCGGTAATGTCCGTTGCCGGACTCCCAGTCGACGTCGCTCAGGGCATATCCGTCTGCGTCGGAACAACATGGTCCCTTGCCGCTCTTCAGGCTGTCGAACCACTGCTTCAGCGGTGAGTTCGCGTAGCGGCCGTCGGGATCGCGGGCAGTGCCCGGATCGGCGGCCAGCGGCAACATCAGCAACATTCCACCCGCAATCAGCGGTGCTTTCCAACGGCCGGCGCCATGACGGCCAAAGGTTCCAGGTTTGCCATACTCTTCATGTGAGGGCGGCACGTGGCCGCCGGATCTGATCCATTGGGTCACTGTTCTCTTGCTCCAGCACCCGCCGGCCGGTGCCAGACCAAACCATGCATTTCACGGGCCAACTTGACTCGCGCCCTGCCCGCGCGTCATCAGTACATCAAGCTGAGGTCGCATCATTACCAGTTGCTTCCTGGGATAGAATCCTCGGGCAACCTGACGCGTTGACGCTACCGGCTATGCTTTGGCATGATGCCTTGACTGGCTTCCGTGGGCGCGGCGGCCGGCATCTGGGACATCATGAAGAACGGGCTCTATTCGATCCACGTCACCCTGCTCGATGGGCGCATCGGCAAGGGCAGCGGAGTGATTTTGTTCCGCGACGGCCAGATCCTCGGCGGCGACGCTTACCTGTTTTACACCGGCAGCTACACCGTGAAGGGTGACGCGTTCAAAGGCGAGGTGCTGGTGCAGCGTCATACCACCCCGCGCGACAACGACAATCCGCTGTTCGGTGGCCCCAGTCCGGTCGGCATCGGCGTATCTGGAACCTTCACCGATACCCGCGCCAGCATGAACGGGACCGCGCTGGTCGGCAAAGCCAGCCAGATTTTTAACGCCACGCTGCACAAGCTGGCGGATATCAATTAGCGCGTCCGCCGATCACTGCTGGATTGTCACACCGTCCTGCGTGGTGCAGCTGTCGCAGCATCACCAGTGTTTGGCGTGCCGGTCGGCTCGATCAACAACAGGTGCGCCTCTTCCCTCGCAACCGGTCGATGCTCGATGCCCTTGGGTATCACGTACATCTGTCCCGGACCGAGCGTGATGGAAGTTGAATATCCAGCAGGCCCTTCAGGACGAGAAAGAAATCGTCCGTGTCGTCATGCTTGTGCCAGACAAACTCGCCCTTCACCTTCACGACCATGACGTCACAGTCGTTAAACTGCGTCACCGTGTGGGGTGACCAATGCGAGGAAAACGAGGACAGCTTTTCTGACAGATCGATCGCACCGGACATCAAAGGCCCACTACTCCGCCGCCTGCTCCATCGGCGCCGTGCGCGGGAGGATCATCTGGATGCGCGTGCCGCCGCCCGGCTGGGAATCGAGATCGAGCCGGCCGCCGAGCCGCGTCGTCACTATGCTGTAGACAATGTGCAGCCCGAGCCCGGTACCGCCATGATCGCGCCGCGTGGTGAAGAACGGATCGAAGGCGCGACGACGGACGTCAAGGCTCATGCCGATGCCGTTGTCCGAGAAGATGATCTCGACATTGTCCTTGCCGGATTCCCGCACCTGGATATCGACCGTGCCAGCCTTGCCGTCCGGAAAAGCGTGCGCCACCGAATTGAGGAACAGGTTGGTCAGCACCTGTCCGTAGGGACCGGGATAGCTGTTCATCATCAGATTGGGCTGGCACTCGACATTGAGCGTCAGATTGTGTTTGCGCAGGCCAGGCCGCAGGCTCATCACCACCTGCTCG
>CADEDX010000332.1 GCA_902826195.1 uncultured Bradyrhizobium sp.
ACATGGTTCAGTATGCCGTTCCCGATCGCGTCGTCGCCGAGGTCGAGATGATGATCTCGGTGCTGGCGCCGGGCGCGGAAGCGGCGGCGCATTGAGGCGGTTGGCCGCTCACGTCGCCACCCTGCCCGTGCCGGGCAGGGTGAACGCAGTCCTCACTTCTGCTTGCCGTCCTTGTCGAAGGAGGCAACATAGGCCCAGAGATTATTGGCCTCGTTCTCGTTCTTGATGCCGGCGAATACCATCTTGGTGCCGGGAATCTTCGCTTTCGGATCCTTGATGTATTCGAGAAATACATCCTTGCCCCAGGTGATGCCGGAATCCTTGTTTGCCGTCGAATAGGAATAGCCCTCGACGGTGCCGGACTTGCGGCCGTCGAGCCCGTTCAGCTCGGGGCCGACCTTGTTCTTGGCGCCTTCGCCGATCGCGTGGCAGGCCAGGCATTTGTTGAACGAGGTCTTGCCGGCGGCGGCGTCCTGCGCGAGCGCGCCGGATGCTGCGGTCAACGAGGTGGCGACAACCAGCGTGCTCAAAATCGATATTTTCATGCGGTGCTCTTCGTTCTTCCCGGGTCACAGAGGCAGCTTCTTGTGGCAGGCCCGCTTCGATGGGACAAGCCACGAAACCTTGACAGGTTTCAGTATTTCAAACTTGTCCCAGAGAGAACTGATCGGCCGGGCCGTGGCAATCCAACCTTTGGATGGCCTACCCAAAGCCCGGCAGACGTGCTTGATTTGCCATCAGAAATCGTTATTCGCGGGCCTGGAGGATATGCATGGCCATCATGATGCCGGCTTCGGATCAGGCGGTGCTTGATCGCCGTGACGCGATTGTGGCGGCGCTGCGGGCGATCGTCCCGGGCGAGGGCGTCATCGATAGCGCCGCCGAAATGCTTCCCTACGAATCCGATGGCCTGATGGCCTATCGGCAGCCGCCGATGGTCGTCGTGCTGCCGGATACCACCGCGCAGGTTTCAAAGGTCCTGAAATACTGTCACGAGCAGGGTATCAAGGTGGTTCCGCGTGGCTCCGGAACTTCGCTGTCCGGTGGCGCGCTGCCGCTGACCGACGGCGTGCTGCTTGGGCTCGGCAAATTCAAGCGGATCCGCGAGGTCGATTTCGACAACCGCGTGGTGGTGACCGAACCAGGGGTCACCAACCTCGCGATCAGCCAGGCCGTCGCGCATGCCGGCTTCTACTACGCGCCCGACCCGTCGTCGCAGATCGCCTGCTCCATCGGCGGCAATGTCGCGGAAAATTCCGGCGGGGTGCATTGCCTGAAATACGGCATGACCACCAACAACGTGCTGGGCTGCGAGATTGTGCTGATGTCCGGCGAGATCCTGCGCATCGGCGGCAAGGCCGCGGAGAACTCCGGCTACGATTTGATGGGCATCATCACCGGTTCGGAAGGGCTGCTCGGCGTCATCACCGAGATCACGGTGCGCATCCTGCAGAAGCCGGAGACGGCCCGCGCGCTGATGGTCGGTTTTGCCGAGGTCGAGGCCGCCGGCGAATGCGTGGCGCGCATCATCGGCGCTGGCATCATTCCGGGCGGCATGGAGATGATGGACAAGCCCGCGATCCACGCCGCCGAAGCCTTTGTGCACGCCGGCTACCCGCTCGACGTCGAGGCGCTTCTGATCATCGAACTCGATGGTCCCGCCGTCGAGGTCGACGAGCTAATCAAGCGGGTCGAGGCGATCGCACAAGGCTGCGGCTCGACCACCTGCCAGATTTCAACCTCCGAGTCCGAGCGCAATTTGTTCTGGGCCGGCCGCAAGGCGGCGTTTCCGGCGGTGGGCCGTATCTCGCCCGATTATCTCTGCATGGACGGCACCATCCCCCGCGGCGCGCTGCCGAAGGCTTTGGCGCGCATCCGCGATCTCTCGGCCAAATACGACCTGCGCTGCGCCAATGTATTTCACGCCGGCGACGGCAATCTGCATCCGCTGATCCTCTACGATGCCAACAAGCCGGGCGAGATGGAGCGGGCGGAAGCCTTCGGCGCCGACATCCTGCGCGCCTGCGTCGAGTTCGGCGGCGTCCTGACCGGCGAGCATGGCGTCGGCATCGAGAAACGCGATCTGATGCCGGAAATGTTTTCCGAGATCGACCTCAACCAGCAGCAGCGCCTGAAATGCGCCTTTGACGCGCAGGGCCTGCTCAACCCCGGAAAAGTGTTTCCGACGCTGCACCGTTGCGCCGAACTCGGCCGCATGCACGTGCATGCGGGAAGGCTGGCGTTTCCCGATTTGCCGAGATTCTAGTGATGAAACCCACCCAATATTCAGTCGTCATACCCCGCGCAGGCGGGGTATCCAGTACGCCGCGCTATCAAGGCTTGACCCCGCCTCCTGCGACAACTGGATCGTCCGCCTTCGCGGACTTCGACGACAGAGTTCGGGTTTGAAACCGTGGATACTCTCAACCCACGGGACGCCAAGGACGTCGAAGATGCAGTGCGCGCGGCGATCGCCGGCGAGCAGCCGCTCGAGATCATCGGGCATGGCACCAAGCGGCGGATCGGCCATCCGATGGCGACCAACGCGGTGCTCGACCTGTCGGCGCTGAACGCCGTCTCCGCCTATGAGCCGAACGAACTGATCATCACGGTGCAGTCAGGCGCGCCGCTCGACGATGTGCAGTCGCTGATCGATTCCAAGAACCAGCAATTTGCCTTCGAGCCGATGGATACGTCCGTGCTGCTCGGCGCGCCCGGCAGCGGCACCATCGGCGGCATGATCGGGGCGGGGCTTGCCGGCCCGCGCAGGATCAAAGCCGGCGGCGCGCGGGACCATCTGCTAGGTGCGCATGCGGTGTCGGGTTTTGGCGACAGTTTCAAGACCGGGGGCAGGGTGGTGAAGAACGTCACCGGCTACGATCTCTGCAAGCTCCTGGCAGGGTCGTGGGGCACGCTGGCGGTCATGACCGAGGTGACGCTGAAGGTGATGCCGAAGCCGGAGAGCGAGCGGACGCTGATGCTCGCCGGGCTCGATGACGTGGCCGCGAATCGGGCGATGACCGCAGCCCTCGGGTCGCCCTACGACGTGTCGGGCGCGGCGCACCTGCCGGGTTCGGTGTTCGGGTCCTCAACCGGTGCGCTGGCGGGCTTGGGGGCTGGCGGGCGGGCGGTGACCGTGCTGCGGCTGGAAGGCATCGCGGCTTCGGTGGCGGACCGCGCCGGTTCGCTGGGCAAGGCGCTCGCGGCGTACGGTGCGGTGGAAATGCTGCAGGACGACGCCTCCGCGGTGGTGTGGGCTGGTATCCGCGACGTCGAGCCGTTCGCCGCCAGCGGCGCGCGCGGGCTGTGGCCGGTATGGCGGATCGTCTGCCCGCCGGCCTCGGGTGGCGCGCTCGGCCAGGCGCTGGCGCGCGGGTCCCAAGGCGACGTGATCTACGATTGGGGCGGCGGGCTGATCTGGGCGGCAGTGCCACCGCGGCCGGACGCGCTGGCCGGCCCGGTACGCCAGCAGGTCGAGGCGGCTGGCGGCCATGCGATGCTGGTCCGGGCTCCCGAAGATATCAGGCGGAACGTCGATGTCTTTCAGCCGCAGGCCGGCGGCGTCGCCGCGTTAGGCCAACGCGTTCGCCACAGCTTCGATCCCAAAATCATTCTCAATCGCGGCCGGATGGTGCGGGCAACAGCGACATGAAAACCGAATTCTCGCTCACGCAACTGGCCGATCCCGATATCGCGGAAGCCGACAAGATCCTGCGCGCTTGCGTGCATTGCGGCTTCTGCACCGCGACCTGTCCGACCTATGTGCTGCTCGGCGACGAGCTCGATAGCCCGCGCGGGCGCATCTACCTGATCAAGGAGATGTTGGAAAAGGACAGGCCGCCGACCGCCGACGTGGTCAAGCATATCGACCGCTGCCTGTCCTGCCTCGCCTGCATGACCACCTGTCCGTCGGGCGTGCACTACATGCACCTGGTCGATCAGGCGCGGGTCCGGATCGAGCGCGATTATTCGCGGCCACTGCCGGAACGGGCGCTGCGCGCGGTGCTGGCCTGGGTACTGCCACGGCCAAAACTGTTCCGCGCCAGCATGATCATGGCGCGGCTCGTCCGGCCTTTCGCGGCCCTGCTGCCGGCGTCGAAAGCGGCGGCCAACCCCGGCCTGCTGCGGCGGATCAAGGCGATGCTGGCGCTGGCGCCTGAGGGGCTCCCCGCGCCGGGGCCTGCGGGCGGCAGCGTGTTTCCCGCGATTGGCGAGCGGCGTGGGCGGGTTGCGCTGCTGCAGGGCTGTGCCCAGCAGGTGCTGGCGCCGCGCATCAACCAGGCCGCCATCAACCTGCTGACGCGCCATGGCGTCGAGGTCGTCCTCGTCAGGGACGAGCAATGCTGCGGCGCGCTCACCCACCATCTCGGGCAGGACGGCGACGCGCTGGCGCGGGCGCGCGGCAACATCTCCGTATGGCAGAAGGAGGCGGAACAGAGCGGCCTCGACGCCATCCTGGTCACGGCATCGGGCTGTGGCACGGTCATCAAGGACTATGGTTTCATGCTGCGCGAGGACCGCGATTTCGCTGGCCCCGCGGCGCGGATTTCAGCGCTGGCGATGGATATCACCGAATATCTCGCAGGCATTTCGCTCACGCCATCGAGCCAGAACGGCGACGTCACGGTGGCGTATCACTCGGCCTGTTCGTTGCAACACGGGCAGAAAATCACGAGCCTTCCGAAAGAATTGCTTTCCAAGAATGGATTCGTGGTGAAAGATGTGCCTGAGAGCCATTTGTGTTGCGGTTCGGCGGGGACCTACAACATTCTCCAGCCTGACATTGCGAGCAGATTGCGCGATCGGAAGATCGCCAATATTGCGACAGTCAAACCGGACATGATCGCTGCAGGCAATATTGGATGCATGGTTCAAATTGCCGGCGGTACATCAGTTCCTGTGGTGCACACGATTGAGCTTCTCGATTGGGCGACAGGAGGTCCAAAGCCTGGATCGTCCTAAAGGGTTGGATTGATCGATCGGCCTGACGGAGCGATCCGGACGTCGCCCCGCCTGTGGATGGCGGGATCGGCAACCGGTTCGCTCCAGACAAACGCGGAAGCGTTTGCCTGGTGATCCTGCCCGGACAAGGGATGGAGCGGGAGGGCACTTCGCAGAAGTGCCGCCCCGGTCTGGCCCAGGGACTATTCGAAGCGCAGGCACGGACAGCCGCAACAGGAGGACCAGATGGCGAAGAAGAGTAAGAAGGCCAAGAAGGCTAAAAAGGCCAAGAAAGCCGTAGTGGCGAAAAAGAAGAAGTCCGCCAAGAAGGCGTCGAAGAAGGCCGCGAAAAAATCGGCGAAGAAGACTGCGAAAAAGAGCGCAAAGAAAACCGCCAAGAAGGCTGCGAAGAAGACCGCCAAGAAAACAGCCAAGAAATCAAAGGCCGCTCCGAAGGCCGCCAAGAAGAGCCCGGCCAGGAAAAAGAAGGCAGCGGCCAAGCCCGTCGCTTCTGCAGAAGAGCCGGCGATGGCAGCGCCTGAGCGAGAGCCTGAACCCGCGCCGGCGCCGAGCTGGGCTACTCCGGAACCCGCTGCTCCCTCGTGGAGCCCGGGCTCGTCTAACGGCAGCGACCACAACTAAACGGTTGGCTATCGGGACCGCGTTTCATCGGGACCGCGTTTGAGAAGGCCGCAGCGTTCAGCGCTGCGGCCTTTGTGCTTTCCTGAGGTGAAGGAATTTGCGCGACCAAAGCTGTGGTTTCACGGAGAAGTTGATTCGCGGGAATAGCTGTCCGGGGCGGGTCGCAGGCTCCTGCACGGCTGGTTCGGGACACCTCCTGTCCGGATAAATACCGCCTAATTTTGTTGTGAGAATGCAACACACGCTCAGAACATTTCTCGAAAAGGTCAGAACGCCTAAAAAGGCGGCACATGCTTGCCTTTTTTGCTTCACGGCCGCGGCATCACAGACCACTGTGTGACCACGTTAAGACATTTGGCCGCAGTCGGTTGTCGTTTGCCCTTGGGGGGGCGCCGGAGCTGAACTGTCTAGTTTGGGTGGAACGGGGATTGTCATGAAGAAACTGGTTTTGTTAGCAACGGCGCTGGCAATGGTATCGGGCTCGGCTTTCGCAGCGGATATGCGGGTGAAAGCTGTCAAGGCACCGCCGCCGCCGGCATTCGATCCCTGGGATTTCGCCTTCGGTGGCGGCATCACCAACGATTACATCTTCCGCGGCATCACCCAGTCCAACCACAAGCCGTCAGTGAACGTCTATTTCGAGCCGCGCTACAACGTCACCAAGGACTTCCAGCTCTATGTCGGCGTGGGCGGTGCGAGCATCTCGTTCCCCAACCGCGCGGCGGCGGAAGTCGACGCCTCCGGCGGCGCCCGCCTGACGGTCGGCCAGTTCGCCTTCGACGTCGGCGCCTGGGGCTACCTGTATCCGGGTGGAACCTGCCACTACGGCGCGGCCACTGACACTGCCGGCGTGCCGCTCAGCAATGAGTGCCAGGTCAACGTCCTGCTCAACACCAACGTCATCAAGAAGGACCTCAGCTTCTTCGAAGTCTACGGCAAGGTGAACTACACCTTCAACGACAACTTCTCGATGGGCGGCAACCTCTACTATACGCCGAGCTTCCTCAACAGCGGCGCCGAGGGCACCTACGCCTCGATCGTCGGCAAGGCGGTCGCACCGAGCACCTGGTTCGGCGCCAGCGGCATCGGCATGTACGTATCGGGTGAATTCGGCCGTCAGTGGCTGGGTACTTCGGACTCGTTCTACGGTGTCGCCGCATTCCCGAACGGCATCAACTACGCCGACTACAACACCTGGAACATCGGCATCGGCTTCACCTACAAGGTGTTCACGCTGGACTTCCGTTATTCCGACACTGACCTGTCGAAGGGCAATTGCAACGCCTTCACCAGCGACTTCTCGGCTCGCGGCAACATCACGGCGTCGACCGGAACCTTCGTGACCCCGATCAATCCGACCGGCGTCGGTTCGAACTGGTGCGGTGCTGCCGGCATCGTCAAGCTCTCGGCTGACCTGACTGCGCTGACCAACCTGAAGTAATCTCTTCTCTTCGAAGACGAGGGGGCGGCAGAGCAATCTGCAGCCCCTTTTCTTTTGGGTGGCGTAGATGAAACAGGATTGGCGGCGGAGCTTGCGCAATGCGATCTCCCGCAACGATCGCCGCAACGTCGTGGCTGGCGCGGTCGCGGGCCTCGGCGGCGCGATTGCCATCGGCGTAATGGAGCTGTTCTCTTTCGCTGCGCATTATCCGCTTGCGGTGATCCCGTTCGCCACTTCGATCGTGCTGGTGATCGGATCGCCCGACGTCGAGCCGGCGCAGCCGCGCGCCCTGATCGGCGGCCATCTGATCTCGGCGCTGGTCGGCCTCGCCGTACTGAAGCTGACCGGGCCGCAGGACTGGGCTGCGGCTGTAGCCGTCGGTCTCGCCATTCTGGCGAGGTACCTGACCGGAAACTTTCATCCGCCGGCGGGGATCAACCCACTGCTGATGGTATCGGGCAATCTGCCGTCGACCTTCGTGCTGGCGCCGGTATTGGCCGGCGCCGTGCTGCTGACCGCGTTCGCCTGTGTCTGGCACCGCGGTG
>CADEDX010000333.1 GCA_902826195.1 uncultured Bradyrhizobium sp.
CAGCGGGTTCTTGATTTCATGGGCGATGCGGCGCGCGACGTCGCCCCATGCGGATGTCCGCTGCGCCGAGACGAGCTCCGTGATGTCGTCGAGTGTGATGATGTAGCTGTCGCGCGACTGGCTGGTCTGCTCGGCGCTGACGCGGACCGACAGATTGCGCTCGTGGCCGTCGCGCATGATCGTGATCTGGCCCTGCACCAGCCGCTGCGTGCCCTCGCGCGCGGTCTTCATCATGTCGTCGAGTTCAGGCAGCACGTCCGACAGCGGATGATCAAGCGTTTCCGACTCGGCGTGGCCGATCAGCTTCTCGGCGGAGCGGTTCAAAATGCCGACGCTCCCGGAGGCGTCGACGCCGATGATGCCGGCGCTGGCCGAAGATAGCACCGCCTCGATGAATCGCCGCCGGCTGTCGATCAGGTCCGAGGCGCTGACCAGTTCGTCACGCTGGGTGCGCAACTCGGCCGTCATCTTGTTGAAGGTTTCGCCGAGCTGCGCGAGGTCGCCCTCCGACTTGTGCACGGGCACCTGCACGTTCAGATCGCCGGTTGAGACAATGTTGGCTGCGCTCATCAGATTGCGAATCGGCGACACCAGCCAGTTGGCGAAATTCAACCCGATCAGCACCGACGCCATCAGAATGGTCAGCGCGATCACCGCAAACATCAATGCGAAGGCGACCTGGATGCCGAGCCGGCGCGATTCGATCTGGGCGTATTCGGCGACGCTGGCCTGGGTCTGCTTGAGCTGGCTGACGACGCGGGGATCGAGCAGACGGGCAACGTAGAGGAACGTATCCGTGAAACCGCGCAGCCGAATGATCGCCGCGACGTAATTCTCCTCGGGGAAGACCGCGATCTCAGGTTTGGTTTCGTCGATGTTGCTGAGGAATTCCTGCGGCGGCGTCGAGAATTGCTGCTTGATGCCAGTCTGTGCCGTCACCAGGATGTTGCGATCCTTGTCGATCAGCATCGCGCCCGGCAGATTGCGGGCGGAGGCGTTGTTCGTCAGCAATTCGAAGAATGACTGCCGGTCCTGGTCGAACAGCGGCCGCGCGTTCGACAGATCGTTGGCCATCCCCAGGATGTCGCCATTGATCAGGTAGGCGTGCTCGTTGACGTAGGCGTGGGCGATGTTCAGCGAGTTCTCGATCGCCGCGCGCGTCGGCCCGGAAAACAGCCGGTCGAGGCCGCGGTCGAGGGTGATATTGGCGACGATGGCGACCACCACCGCCGGCAGCACGGCGATGATGGAGAACAGGCTGACGATCTGCACATGCAGCCTCGCCGCGGCCCTGCCGCGTCGCCGCGCCTGGATCACCTGCCAGACTTCGCGGGTGATGATGGCGACCAGCAGCAGGATCGTCGCCGCGTTGATCAGCAGGAACGAATAAACGATCTGCTTCGTCGGCTCGATCGGCGTCAGGCCGCTCAGCACCACGAAGGTCAGAAATGCCGACAGCAACGCGGTTGCGACAGCGAGCGGCGCCACCCACTTCCGCAGGATTCCTCCTCCGGATTCGGCAACTGTCGGATCGAATGATGGTGCCGAGGTCGTCTCTGCGATGGTCATTCCGGCAATCGGTCACGTGAAAGCGCTTGGTCCACGGTTCGCGGACTGATGCATTCATATCACAATGTTGCCGAATTACGACAATTCAACGGCGCAGCCGAGCACTAAAGTGATCGATACTGCAACGAATCAACCGCTTTTTTTGCCGCAACCGAGGCAGTCCGCTTACCCGCCGCTCCGGTAGACCTGAATGTCGAGGTCCCTGATCTTCTTCCGCAGCGTGTTTCGGTTGAGGCCGAGCAGGTCGGCCGCGCGGATCTGGTTGCCGCGGGTGGCCGCCAGCGCAGCTGTCAGCAGCGGCACCTCGATCTCCTTTAGGATGCGGTGATAGAGGCCCGGGGGCGGCACGCCGTTCGGGAAACCGGAGAAGTGCGACGACAGGTACGCCTCTACCGCGCCGCCGAGATTCTCCACGCCGATCGGCGCATTGCCGTTGGAGGTGACCGCAGGCGGCGCCAGTTCGCCGTCGATGACGGAAGCCGTAATCACATCCTGCGGGTAAAGCGCCGCCAGCCGGCGCGCCAGGTTTTCGAGTTCGCGCACGTTGCCGGGCCAGCGGTGCTGCTTGAGCCGCTCCAGCGCCAGCGTGTCGAGCTTCTTCGGCGGCAGGCCGTCCTTCTCGGCGAGTGAAAAGAAATGCCGGATGAGATCGGGCAGATCCTCGATCCGTTCCCGCAACGGCGGCAACCGCAGCGGCACGACGTTGAGGCGGAAGAACAGGTCTTCCCGGAACAACCCCTGCTGGATCAGGATACGCAAATCCTTGTTGCTGGCCGCGACGATGCGGACATCGGTCTTGATCGGGGTGCGGCCGCCGACGGTGGTGTATTCGCCCTGCTGCAGCACGCGCAGCAGCCGCGTCTGCGCTTCCATCGGCATGTCGCCGATTTCGTCGAGGAACAGCGTGCCGCCCTCGGCCTGCTCGAAGCGGCCGGACGCGCGGGTATTGGCGCCGGTGAACGCGCCGCGTTCATGCCCGAACAATTCGGATTCGATCAGGTCGCGCGGGATCGCCGCCATGTTCACGGCGACGAACGGACCATTCCGGCGCTTGCCATAATCATGCAGTGCGCGCGCAACCAGTTCCTTGCCGGTGCCGGACTCGCCGGAGATCATCACCGTGAGGTCGGTCTGCATCAGCCGCGCCAGCACCCGGTAGATTTCCTGCATCGCCGGCGAGCGGCCGACCAGCGGGATCGAATCGAACTCCCCCTCGTCGGGCGAGCTTGCCACCCGCTCCTTGGGCTCGGCCAGCGCCCGGCCGACGATGGTAATGAGCTCCTTCAGGTCGAACGGCTTTGGCAGATATTCGTAGGCGCCACGCTCGGAGGCCCGTATCGCCGTCATGAAGGTGTTTTGGGCACTCATGACGATGACGGGCAGGTTTGGCCGCATCTTCTTGATCCGCGGCAGCAGATCGAACGCGTTCTCGTCAGGCATCACCACGTCGGTGATGACGAGATCGCCCTCGCCCTGGCTTACCCAGCGCCACAGCGTCGCGGCGTTGCCGGTCAGGCGCACTTCGTAGCCGGCGCGTGAGAGAGCCTGGTTGAGAACGGTGCGGATGGCGGTGTCGTCATCTGCAACGAGAATGCTACCTGCGGGCATTGTTATTCCTCATCTTGCGTCCTGTGAGGCAGGCGGCAGCGTACCCGGAACGCCGTCGCGGTTGCTTTGGTCGAACTGTTTGGCTGGATTGAACATCGGCATCAGCACGCGGAAGGTGGTCTTCCGTGGCTGAGATTCGCATTCGATGATGCCGCCGTGATCGCCGACGATCTTGGCCACCAGCGCGAGCCCAAGGCCGCTGCCGGTTTGCTTCGTCGTCACGAACGGATCGAACAAGTTCGGCAACAGATCTTCCGGCACGCCGGAGCCGTTGTCCTTGACGCAGAATTCGAGCGGCAGCGACACCCGCGATTTCTTGCCCGGCACCGAGAGACGGACGCCGGGACGGAAGGCGGTGGTGAGCTGGATTTCTGCATCGGAGCCGAGATCAGCGACCGCTTCGGCGGCGTTCTTCACGAGATTCAAGAACACCTGGATCAGCTGGTCCTGGTTGGCCAGCACCGGCGGCAGCGAGGGATCATAGTCCTCGATGAAGCGGATGTTGCGCGCGAAGCCGGACTGCGCCAGCCGTTTGACGTGGTCGAGCACGGAATGGATGTTGACCGGCCCACGCGCCACCGGGCGGTCGTCGCCGAACACTTCCATGCGGTCGACCAGCGTCACGATGCGGTCGGCCTCGTCGCAGATCAAACGCGTCAGCATGCGGTCTTCGGATGAGGCGGCCTGCTCCAGCAACTGCGCCGCACCGCGGATGCCCGACAGCGGATTCTTGATTTCATGGGCCAGCATCGCCGCCAGCGCGATCACCGAGCGCGCCGCGCTGCGATGGGTCAGTTGGCGATCCATCTTGTCGGCGATGGTGCGCTCCTGCAGCATGACGACGATATGGCCGGGACGTTCGGTCAGAGGCGCGACGTGAAGATCGACCTGGCGGTCGCCGCCGATGCGGGGCGTGCCCAGATCGACCTTGTATTCGTTGACCGGCGAGCCGCTCGCGCGCACCTGATCGATCAGCGCCAGCAGCGGGCTGCCGAACGGGACCAACTCTTTCAGCGACTGCCGCCGCAAAAATTGCGTCGAAATCTCGAAGAAGGATTCGGCGGCGATATTGGCGTCCATGATGCGGCCGTCGGGCGCCACCAGCAGCACGGGGTTGGGCAGCGCGTTGAGGATGGCCTCGCTATCGGTGGGTACGGCGCGGCGATGTTCCAAGGCTGACGTCATGCGGCAGCTCTCCATGCGAAATCGTCGAACGCTTCCTGCAGCGAACGGTGCACCCGGTTGGGGTCCTCCGACGTCAAGATCTTTTGCCGCCAGCCCTTGAGCGTTTCCGCCGGAGCGCGGCTGTAGTGGGCGGCGATTTCCAGCGCCCAGCCGAGATGCTTTCGCGCGTGCTTCAGTCCGATCCGCAGACCGTAATGGTTGCAAACCTCGTCATAGAGCGCGCGCACATGCGCGAGTTGATCTGCAAGCGACGGCGCCGCCTCCACCTGCCCGGTTTCGAGTCGGCGGCCGATCTGCCCCGGTAACCACGGCTGGCCCTGCGCGGCGCGACCGATCATCACGGCGTCGGCACCCGACACCTGCAGCGCCCGAACCGCTTTTTCGAATGAGGTAATGTCGCCGTTGACGACGAGCGGCACCGAGACGGCGTCCCTCACCGCGCGCACCGCGGCCCAATCGGCGACGCCCTTGTAGAACTGGCAACGGGTGCGCCCGTGCACGGTAATCATCTTGACGCCGGCGGCTTCCGCGCGGTGGGCCAGTTCGGGCGCGTTGAGCGAGCGATCGTCCCAGCCGAGCCGCATCTTCAGCGTCACCGGAACCTTCACCGCCGCGATCGTGGCCTCGATCAGCGTGAGCGCATGATCGAGATCGCGCATCAGCGCCGAGCCGGATTGACCGCCGGTGACATGGCGTGCCGGACAACCCATATTAATATCGATAATATCAGCGCCGGCCGCTTCCGCGATCCGCGCACCCTCCGACATCCAATGCGCCTCGCAACCGGCGAGCTGAACGACATGCGCACCTATCCCGGCGGTCTCGCAGCGCAGGAGCGACATCGGCCGGCCGTGTACCAGTTCGTCGCTGGCGGTCATCTCCGAGACGACCAGGCCGGCCCCGAGGGTGGCGGCAAGCCGTCGAAAGGGCGCATCGGTGATGCCGGACATCGGCGCCAGCAATACCCGGTTGGCGACAGCAATATCGCCTATTTTCAACGGCTTGAGACGTGAACTTTCCGGGCCGGTCACTTCGTTCTCGTGGTTGGGACGGCGGCGTCATTGCCGCCGTCGGCGCATATTGTGAGCACAAATCTTGGGCAGTCAAGCTTCTTGCCTACACTTTAGACAGAACTATCATTTGTGCAAGTGCACTGCAACAAAAACTGCTTTATCTCAGGTGATGGGAATCACTCTGTTTTGCCCATTCATCATGCTAAGGGCTGTGCGCCATCGCGCCTTTCGCCCCTTCTCAACCCGATTCGTCGTATTTTGAGTCCAGATGCCCAGACCTGAGCGTAACGCAGCCATCCTCGTCGCAGCCGGACGCGGGCTTCGCGCCGGTGCCGGCGGGCCGAAGCAATATCGTGAAATCGGCGGACAGACGGTTATTTTCCGTGCCATGCAGGCGTTCTGCCGACATCCGGACGTGTTCGCCGTGCAGCCGGTCGTCAATCCCGATGACGCCGCGGTCTTCGACGCAGCGGTTTCGGAACTGCACTACCAGCCGCCGACCCACGGCGGGGCGACGCGCCAGGCGTCCGTTCATGCCGGGCTCGAGGCGCTCGCGGCGGAGAAGCCGGATATTGTGCTTATTCACGACGCTGCGCGGCCATTCGTCACCCCTGGGGTGATTTCGCGCGCGATCGATGCAGCCGGCCGCACCGGCGCGGCGGTGCCAACGATTCCGGTCACCGACACGATCAAGCAGGTCGGCGAGACCGGCGATGTCGAGGCGACGCCCGAGCGGGCAAAACTGCGTGTAGCGCAGACGCCGCAAGCGTTTCGCTTCGACGTCATTCTCGATGCGCATCGCCGTGCCGCACGCGACGGCCGCAGCGATTTCACAGATGATGCGGCGCTGGCGGAATGGGCGGGATTGACGGTAGCGACATTTGAAGGCGATCTTGCAAACATGAAACTGACGACGCCTGAAGATTTCATCCGCGAGGAAGCCCGCCTCGCCGCCCAGCTCGGCGACATCAGGATCGGCACCGGCTATGACGTGCACGCCTTCGGCGACGGCGATCACCTGATGCTGTGCGGCGTCCGCGTACCGCACACACGTGGCTTTCTCGCCCATTCCGATGGCGATGTCGGCCTTCACGCGCTGGTCGACGCCATCCTCGGCGCGCTGGCGGACGGCGACATCGGCTCGCACTTTCCGCCGAGCGACCCGCAATGGAAGGGCGCGGCATCAGATAAGTTTCTCAAATATGCCATCGACCGCGTCACCGCGCGCGGCGGCCGGATCGCCAACCTCGAAGTCACGATGATCTGCGAGCGCCCGAAAATCGGCCCGCTGCGCGATGTTATGCGCGCCCGCATCGCTGAGATCACCGGCGTCAGCATCTCGCGCGTCGCGGTCAAGGCGACGACCAGCGAACGGCTCGGCTTCACCGGCCGCGAGGAAGGCATCGCCGCCACGGCGAGCGCTACCATCCGCCTGCCCTGGAGCGAGTAAGATGAGCGGCAGCGCGCGCGCCCTCTCCCGCTCGCTGCTCGATCTGTGCCGGATGCGCAAGCTGACGATCGCGACAGCGGAGTCCTGCACGGGCGGCTTGGTCGCCGGCGCGCTTACTGACATTCCCGGCTCGTCTGATGTGATCGACCGCGGTTTCGTTACCTATTCCAACGACGCCAAACGCACGATGCTCGGCGTTAAAGCGACGACGCTTGCGACCTTCGGCGCGGTCAGCAAGGAAACCGCAACCGCGATGGCGATCGGCGCGCTGGAAAAGGCCAAGGTCGATCTTGCCGTGTCCATCACGGGCATCGCCGGCCCCGGCGGCGCCACGCCCGGCAAGCCGGTCGGCCTGGTCCATTTCGCGGTCGCCTCGCGCGACGGCAAGATCTTGCACCGCGAGTTTCGTTTCGGCGCGATCGGCCGATCTGCCGTGCGTCAGCGCTCCGTGGTGGAAGCGCTGCGCATGCTGATGGAGTTGGCGCGCGGCCCGCAGCCGCCGACAAAACCGCGGCGCGAGACAATGAGCCGGCTGCGTCCACGGGCGGCGCGCACGCCGCGGCGCAGCGCCGTCAAGCGGCGCCGGCCGACGCGGACTTAAGTTCCGGCGGTCACTTTTGTGCCGCCAAGGCCTTGGCACGGGTTTCGCTCAGCGACGCCACCGGCGTCAACGCCTCCGGGCTGATCGCAAGCTCGATGATGGCGGGAAGTACGCTGGGCACGGCTTCGTCAAACGCCTTGG
>CADEDX010000334.1 GCA_902826195.1 uncultured Bradyrhizobium sp.
AGCGAGTGGTTGCTCGCTTGGCTGATTGCGAACGCGCCGCTTGTCGTCTGGCGGGTTCTGGCGGTTTCCCATGCGGAACCACGTTACCTATCGGTCCGCAGACAAGGCGCTGGACAACCTCTCTCGGCAAGCCCTGCGGGGGCGGACAGGGCGATAACTCCCGCAAAGCTCCCAGCTTGAGAATCCCGGCCGGTGATGTCGGTGACATGCCCTTACGTGTGCCTTACCGCGCCGGTAGCTGAGGGCCTTTCTCCCGGCCCGGGATGCTCGCTGTCGGCGCGTCCTCGTCCTGGGACTTCCGTGGTCCGGAATAGTCGAGGTCCATTCCGTTCACCTGGCACGAAAGTGTGCTGATGCCCGTCGTGAGGCTGAAACCATTGGCGCGCGGAATCTGCATTGTCGAAAACTTGTAAAATACGCCAAATGCCTTTTGGTCGCCGGCGAGAGGGATGGATCCTAATTGAAGCGTGAGCTTCGTGACATTGGAAGCACCGCCAGATCCGGGACAGCTGAACGAGCAAGCCTTCCCGTTGATGCATGAATATTGCCATTCGAACGCAATTTCTGATGCGCTGGGGTAGGGGGTCTCCAAGCGCTTGCCATCCTGGGCGCTCAACGATTGCCCGAAAGCGCAGCTGACGAGCAGGGTGCAGCCCAAAACCAGAGGTCGAAAACTCTTGGATACGCTATGCATACGGTTACTCGAAAGATCGTTAGGTTTCAACTTAAGATGCTTGGCAAAGCTGGTTGCGCGCTTATAGCATCCGCGATGTTGTGTGATATTAGCCGACGGATCGGCTTGCAACTTCTACCAGATGCGCTGACACCATCCGCCGCGACGCGGTCGGTAGTTGCTATGCTCACATCCGAGCGAGCCGTCTGCCATTTGCAAAGCAGGATAAGGTGCGACGTCGCCTACGGGTTGATTGCGTGTGAAGGCCCAGCCGGAGTTAACCGTCACCAAGGCGCAGCAGGCGCCTGCGGGCGAAAGATAGTGATAGTGCATGGAGGCCGGACCGTAATACGACGTCTGACCGTAATACTGCGCTGACGCCGGGCTAGTTTGGCCAATCGCCGCAGCGCAGATAACCGCCGTAAAAATTGTTGCCTTCATCTCAAAGCTCCCCCGCTGCGTACCCCAATACACTATCCCGCTCGGTCCCCGCTAGTGCTTTCACTCGTGCGACGGCGAGGGAGGGCATCATTCACGCCTTCCCTGTGGCTCGGTGAATTGAGATGGGCAAGGCGACAAATATCGCAATGCCAGGATCAGGCTGTCGATTGTCTCATTCGATGATTGCAACCGTCCTGCGGCTGGTGGTTCGCGATGCATTTAAGATTTTGATTTGTATGAATAATTTATTTTACTCGCGCGTTCATGGCTTCCACGCTGTTGGGGTTAAGCCGATTTATATCCGGTACGGTTGATGTCTGCCGGGTTTAATTCTTGGCCGTCCCCTCAGGCTGGGCGGAAGTGCCTGTGAGCGCACGCCTACCGTCAATTCCACCGCTCCGTGCCGAGACCTGGCAGATCTATAGCGGTCAGAGCCATGGCAGCCCTCAGGGTCTGCCGCCCGGCGGACGCAGGGACAATACGCCCGCGCGGCCGGATCGAGCGGCTGAAGCGTCGCCATGACATAAGCACCAACCAGGGCCGCCCCGTCGGGTTCGTACGACGAAGCCGTCTCAATCCGCCGGCGCCGTAACACCGGACCCGCCGATATCACCCGCATTCCCACTGTGGAGGGCTGGGTCTGTCGGACTGCCATCATCGCGCAAGATATGGGGCGGCGTGGCATCATCGCCGGGAAAACTGGGCGGTCGCGATCGCGAGAAACTTCGTTTCGACGGCTTTGGCGTGTTCGTAACTGTTATTGCGAAGGTCCTGCCGGTGTTGCAAAACATGACCTAAGTCATACGCTGTCAGCGTCTACGCGCAGTTTAAGTTAGATCGACGGGTTTCAAGGATGATGAGTTCCGCATGCGAGAAAGTCGTCATGGACAACCAAAGTGGATCGGGCGGAACCAATTGCGGTCGTAGGTAGGTGGAGATGGGATTGACCAATACGGGATCCCTTCAACTTCAGGCTGGGCACGTAGATGTCTGGCTAACCTCCCTGTCAAACGTCAGTAGCAGCGAGGCATCTGCCTATCTGCTACTCCTGAGCGAGCCGGAGCAAGCCCAATGGCAGCGGTTCCTCGTCAATGATGCGCGACTTCAATATCTCGTAACTCGCGCGTTGGTTCGTACGACGCTATCCAGATATGCCGATGTCCCGGCGCGAGCCTGGCAGTTCGAAACGAATGCCTACGGCCGTCCCCACATATCGCAACCGCTGGCGTCATGTAATCTCCGCTTCAATTTGTCAAACACGACGGGATTGGTTGCCTGCGCAGTTGCGATTGATTGCGAGATCGGAATTGATGTCGAGAACACTACGCGAACTGTCGATACCGACGAACTCGCGCCATCGGTCTTCGCCCCAGCGGAGTTGGCGGACTTTCGCGAAGCCGGGTTGGAAGATCGGCGTGACCGCTTTTTCTCGTATTGGACGCTCAAGGAGTCCTACATCAAAGCACGTGGCATGGGACTATCCCTTCCACTCGACGCGTTCTGGTTCGAACTCGGCGGCGCATCTCCGCTTCTATGTGTCACTGACCGATGCCCCGACATTCCAGGCCGATGGCGCTTTTACCAGCATGCGCCGACCGACGAGCATATGATGGCCGTTGCCGTCGCCGCGCCTCAGGGTGTCGAGCCTTCCATTCACCCGCGTTGGGTAACACCGATGTCATTGATCGCGGAGTCGGCATGACCGAGCATCCGCAATTGATGCCGGTGGGCGGCCGACGGGGCGGGCACGCCGTATGAAATTGTATGCGATAAGCGATCTTCACCTGGGTTATGAGGTCAACCGAAGGGCGCTTTCGGATATAAAGAGTCGCCCTGCCGACTGGCTGATCCTTGCAGGTGACGTCGGTGAAACCGCAGCCCATCTCGAATTGGCTTTCAGGGAACTCAAGCCGCGATTTGCGAAACTGGTGTGGGTGCCGGGCAATCACGAATTATGGACGCTACCGTCGAGTGAGGAGAAGGCTCGAGGCCGCTTCAAATACGATGAGTTGATCGAGTTATGTCGGTTTTACGAGGTGCTTACCCCTGAGGATCCTTACCCAATCGTGACAATCGGCGGAATAGAGGTGAGGATTGCGCCACTGTTCATTCTGTATGACTACAGTTTCCGGCCTCTCCATATTCCAATTGAGCGAGCAATCGACTGGGCACGCGAACAAGAGATCGAATGCGCCGACGAGGTGCTTCTACATCCAGATCCATATGCCGGCCTCGCCGAGTGGTGTCACGCCCGCTGCGAAATCACGGAGCAGCGACTGAGGACTTCTCGGAACGATTTGCCGACAGTGCTGATCAATCACTTCCCCTTGCGGGAAGATCTCGCAAAGCTTCCAAGAATACCCCGTTTCTCAATCTGGTGCGGAACTCGCCGCACCGAAGATTGGCACCTGCGCTTCAATGCGGCTGTTGTTGTGTCGGGACACCTCCATATCCGTTCGACGTCGCACCGCGATGGTGTCCGGTTTGAGGAAGTCTCGCTTGGGTACCCCCGACAGTGGTCCGGTTTGATCACGCCGGACCATTGCGTCCGCGAAATCCTGTCGGAAAAGACATTGGCAGGGGTTGCTGCCCCGCACACTGGGCCAGGCGCTATCCCAACATGAGTTCCACTTCAGGCCGACGGCTAGTCGAGCCCGCGGGAACCACCACGTTGCGGTCAACCCCGGAGAAGCTTCGCCTTCTCATTCAGGCAAACGTTGTTTTGCGACGGCTTGCAGGTATGTCGACGCCGAATGTTCCCATAGACGAATGGGCGAATGAGCGGTCCGCGTGCGTCGATCCCAGCGAAGCACCGGCAAACGGCCGGGATCCGTTGACCGCTGCCAGCTGGTGGAACCAAAAACCCGCAGCCCGCCCAACCATGTGCGCCTGAATTTTCACCCTCGGCCCTTATATAACTTATCGAGTTCCCTTCGGGCCTGATCGCGAAAGACAGGCAAAAAGCGGCCGGCGACCCGGAACCGCTGCCAGCATCCTAGTGCTCCACAGATAAATTTACGCCAATGTTCACAATCGATCGTCGGATAATTGAGTAATTTGTAAAGATGAGCGATGTAGTCCGTTAAGAAAAATAAATATAATGATATATTTCGTTAAGATAAATGACGAACGGTCCGCACGTTAAGCGCGTGGGCAAAGGTTTAGACATCGTCAGGCGTTGCATTTGCTGCTCACCCCCGTATTGTGGCTCGCAGTCTGACCAGTGATTTTTAATTTATTAGGACGTCGTATGCTTTCGCGCGTTCACGCACATTATTCGTCTGCAAGGAGCGTGGAAGCTGTACAACGCGATTGTGCCGGCGGTTGGTTGCAATGGCCCATGGCGCGCGGCGATGCTGCGTTGCGACTGTTCTGCTTTCACCCTGCGGGCGTCGGGGCTGCGGTATATCGCCAGTGGGCTTTTGGCCTCCCATCAAGCATGGAGGTCGCTGCAGTCCAATTGCCTGGTCGCGGCAATCGTCTAAGGGAGGCACCTGTCGCAGATGTCCCCTTGCTCGTTGACGCACTGGTGTCGAACCTCGCGCCGCATCTCGAAGGGCGGTTCGCCTTCTTCGGCCACAGTATGGGCGCAGTGCTTGCCCACGAGCTTTCACATGCCCTGCGCAACCGCGGGCTGCCCTCGCCGAGTCATCTGATCGTGTCAGGCCGAAGGGCGCCGACCGTGCCCTCCGGGTTTCCGCCTATCAGTCATCTCCCGGACCATGTTTTTGTCGCCGAGATCAACAGTCGCTACGGAGGGATTGCGCCCGAGATCCTCCAGCATCAGGACGTCTTGAATTTGCTGCTGCCTTGCTTGCGCGCGGATATCGCCGCGCTGGAAAACTTTATCCCGCCGGCTCGTCCGCCGCTCGACATCCCGATTGCTGCGTTCGGCGGCGACAGCGATGGTCAGACCCCGGTGGACAATCTTGAGCCGTGGAGGCAAGAGACCACCGCGGGCTTCGGCGTTCGCATATTTCCGGGCGGACATTTCTACCTGGATCCCCTTCGGGAGAAGGTACTCGTGGAGGTGGAGGCAGTCTTGCGACCTTGCATGGCCCCCGCCGCAGGTTCGCAGCCGCCATGACGCAACAAGCCGATGTGAAGGACTACAATCGCTTAGTTGCGATTGCTGGCCTAGGCCTTCGCTGCGCGGGATACGGATCGATCCTCGTCTGGCGCCCGCTGATCGATGGCCGCCCGAGAATGACGGTGTGCTGACGACAGCCTGTAGGGGGTTTAGCAGAGAAATATTGGCTTCATGAGTGGTCCAATTTCACCATCGGTTCGGCCGAAGATCGCGATCGTTGGCATTGGCTGCCGGTTTCCCGGCGGCATCAGCAGCGTCGATGATTATTGGCGCACTCTCATCGCGGGGCGTGACACGATCGGTCCGATACCCGCGGGGCGGATTGATCCCGCTTTGCTTGCGCAGCGCGAAACTTTCGCCATTCCACCGATGGGCGGATATCTTGATGACATAGATTGCTTCGACGCAGATTTTTTCTCTTTTTCTCCGCGCGAAGCGGAACGGCTTGATCCACAACAGCGGCTGCTGTTGGAAACCGCCTGGGAAGCTCTGGAGAATGCAGGTCAAGACGCGTCGCGGCTCGAGGGGGTCCGCGGCGGCGTTTTCGTGGGACAGTGGCTGAGCGACTTCGAGGCGCGACTTGTCTCTGATCCCACAGAAATTGATTTCCAGATGACGACCGGCAGCGGCCGCTACGCCGCGTCGGGCAGACTCTCGGCTTTTTTGCGCTGGCACGGACCGAGCGTCACGATCGATACGGCCTGTTCTTCGTCACTTGTCGCGGCTCACATGGCAGTTCGCAGCATCCAAGCGGGTGAATGCGAGATCGCGCTGGTCGGGGCCGCAAACGTGATCCTTCAGCCGCACATCAGCATCGCCTATGGACGGAGTGGCATGCTCGCGTCCGATGGACGTTGCAAATTCGGCGATACACTGGCCGACGGCTATGTTCGCAGCGAGGGCGCCGCAGTTCTGGTCCTCAAGTCAGAGGAGCGGGCCCTGCGCGATGGCGATCGAATTTTCGCTGTCGTTATGGGAAGCGCCGTCAACAACGACGGGGGCGGCAGCGGCGTATTCGGAAGGCCCAGCAGATTGGGTCAGGAAGACGTTTTGCGTCGCGCGGTTGACGATGCCGGCCTAGAACCCCAGTGCGTGGGTTACGTCGAGGCCCACGGTACTGGAACCAAAGCCGGCGATCCGGTTGAGTTAGCGGCACTGGGAGCAATCTTCGGGCGTGGGCGATCGCCACAAGAGCCACTATTGGTTGGTTCCGCAAAAACCAACATCGGTCACACGGAAGCCGCGGCAGGTCTCGCAGGCCTGATCAAAGCAGTTCTTGCCGTGCACAATGGTACGATTCCTCCAAGCCTCCACTGCTCCGCACCGCGTCCCGACATAGCTTGGGGCGAACTCGGGTGTCGTATCGTAACAGCGCCTATGCCATGGAGCGATGGCAAGAAGCGGATCGCCGGCTGTACTGCGTTCGGAATTTCTGGCACCAATGCTCACCTGTTGGTGAGCGAAACTCAAGCTCGGCCTGCGGAAAACGCGAGCGCGCCGGTGTCCAGCAGGCCTTGCATTCTGCCATTGTCCGCGCAAAGCCCTGAAGCCTTACGCGCTCTGGCACGGCGTTACGCGCAGCTACTTCAACAATCACCTGAGCCAAATCTGCGGGATGTTTGCCGCAATGCTGCGCGACGACGCAGCGCTATGGAGTATCGCGCTGCGTTCGTGGCTGAGGATGCGGCCGCGATGGCCGCGGCGCTATCGGGCTACGCCGCCGGCGAGTCTGCCGATGCGGAAGGCAGGCTCCCCAAAAACGTCGTTGCCCCGGCTTTCGTCGTTCCCGGACAGGGTGCGCAATGGTTGGGAATGGCTCGGACTCTGCTGGAAGGCGAGCCGGCATTTCGTGCCGCGCTCGAGCGCTGTGATTTGGCATGTCGCCCCTACATAGACTGGTCCATCGTCGATCTCGTCGCGCATCCGAACAGTTCTGGCGCGGAAGCGCTTATCGAGCGCATCGACGTGATCCAGCCGACACTTGTTGCCCTTTCGATCGCCTACGCGGAACTGCTCGCGTCCGTCGGGGTCCGACCCAGCGCGTTGGTAGGGCACAGCATGGGAGAGGTGGCGGCCGCTTATCTTGCCGGGGTCTTTGATTTGGAAACGGCCATGCGCGTGATTTGCCGGCGCAGTTCCCTCATGAACCGAACGCGAGGCGAGGGAGCCATGGCGTTGGTCGAGCTGTCGTTGCCGGAGGCCCGCTGGCGCATCGAACCCTACACGCATCTGCTTGGCGTCGCCGCCCACAACGGTCCGAAGTCCTGCGTTCTGTCTGGTGAACCGAAGGTGCTCGCGAACATCTTGCGGGAGCTTGAATCGGAGGGCGTCTTCTGCCGATTGATCAAGGTTGAT
>CADEDX010000335.1:0-3291 GCA_902826195.1 uncultured Bradyrhizobium sp.
TCGAAGGCAATTCGATCAAGTTGATGTCTTCGGACGTCGCGACCGCGCGGGTCTCACTGGTGCGGTCCCCACCCATCCGCATTCCCTGCGAAGTGTAGAGTTCGCCGCCGATCAAAACTCCCAAAGGTCGCATGGCTGCGCTTTCCATTCGAAACTATAGCCCGAATTCAAGACTCATGCGATAGGCGCGAAGTGGTGGCCGAGCCGCCAGCATCTAGGACGCGCGCGACGACATCAATGCGGACAGATGCGGACAGGTGTTCGGTTAAGAGCGTTAGAGGGGAACGTTTTGTACGCTCATAACGGATTGCCTGTCCGCATCCGTCCGCAGCGCTTCATCTGCGTCGATCCTGTTGCGGTGCGGCGTTGTTCAGGTCTAAGCCGCCGGCTCCATCGTCGGCTTCGTACCGGCGGTTGGAGGTCTGCGGTTTTAGTTGGATGCCAGAAAATGATCTCGTTTTGGCGTGGCCTAATTTGATCGGCGAGAAGCCATGGTTCTTCATCTCTTCATGGAAGGCCTTCTTGCTGCCGGGTTCGTCGCCATTGTCCTTGCAGTAAGTTGACCATGAGCCGTACAGGTCGCCGACTGATGCCGTCTTGAACGTGTTGTTCGGTTCGGCGTCGCACTCGTCTTCCAGCCATTGCGTGAAGGTGTCCTCGCCACTGAAATATTCCTCGGTGGCGGTGGTGACGCTGGCCGGCTGCTTAAGGCCAATGCGTTGCCATTCCATACAACCTTCGAGCGCCCAGCGCAGGATCGCCGGCCATTCGACGCGCAGCTTGTCCATCAGATTGAGATCGCGTTCAGCCCATGGAATTTCTACAATGAACGGCACGATCAAAAGCCGCGCGCGGATCGCCACGTCAACACAGTTCAGGCGCGGCTTGTGGTTGCCGGAAATGATCAGCTTGAAAATCGGATCGAAAACGAAATCGTCTTGCCGCATGAAGTGCGCCGACATCTGATCGCCACCGGTCAACGATTTGATCTTGGCTTCATCCCAAACGCGGCCGACTGGCGTCTCTTGCGCGACGACAAGCCGCTTGCCGCGCAGCTTTGCAATCTCGGTTGGATGCCGATCGCTCTTGCTGGCAAGAAACGTTGAAATCGATGCGACGGTCGCGTAGTCGCCGAAAATCTTCACGATGGTGTTGATGAACGTGCCCTTGCCGTTCCGGCCAGTGCCATACAGGAATAGAAAAACGTGCTCCTTGGTGTAGCCGGTCAGGCAGTAGCCGATGAACCTTTGCAGGAAAGCGATCAGCTCAAGATCGTCAGCGGTAACGCGAAGCAGAAACGCATCCCAAACCGGATGCGGTGTTCCTGGGTCCGCCATTCGGCAGGCGGTCTTTTGCGTGATGTAGTCTTCACGCCGTGGCGCATAGGAAGTGCCGTCCGTCAGTTCGAACGTGGTCATGCTAGTCCTCCTTTGCTGTGTTCAACTTGCTTAGTTCGGTGTCCCATTGATCGAAGGTCGCCGCGATTTTCCGGTCGGCCTTGGCCAAGCGTTCGACGGCCGCAACCGTCTTCGCACTGGCCAGCGTCTTCGCGGTCCCGGCTTTATTGCAAGCGTTGGCGGCCTCTCGGCAGATCACGCGCGCCATATCGAAGGCGTGCAGGGTTTCTTCAAGCTGCCAGCGCAAATCGTCCCAGCGAAACCACTGGCCCCATTTCGCAACGAAACGCAGATTGGTTTCATGGCGACGTGCAAACGTTAGAGATAACGCTTCCTCAGAGTTGGTAGGCGCGACAGCGGGCCGGACAGGTTCTCGTTCGATATTGTCACCGGGGAAATCGTCATAGGTCTTGTAGCCGGCGTCAGCCATGGGCCGCCTCCCGTGCAACGATGTCGGCCATGTCCTCACCGAGATTGTCAGGGACAACGCGGCGAACGTGAATGCCGGCACCGGTCCAGCGCGCCGAACATTCGCGCCCTGCTGTCTGTCCCGGTGTCTTCCCAGTGCGTAGATCGACGACGTCGTGATCGACGATAATCGTCAATGTCTCGATGCCGGCCAGCACCGGGAAATGAGTGGTCGTCCCGGCCGAGCCCGTTGCCCACATCGGTACGAAGCCAAGCATCATCGCCGCTATCGCGGTCTCGATGCCTTCGGCGATGTGCAAGCCGAGTGTGACATCATCATCCGGTGAGAGTTTACAGACACACCCGGCCCATGGGCCGAGCGCCTTGCGATCGATCTTCTCGCCGTCCGCCGTCAGCGCGGTGCGCGAGATCGCACGCGGTTTGTTGCTGCGAATGTCGCGGTAGAGTGCAAGAATTGCAGGATGGGTTACGCCGTTACCGAACGGGCAGTGGCGATGAAGACGCAACACCGGGCCGTCGATCCCCTCGGGTATGATCAGCTTGCGGCGTTCGAAGTAGCGCTGTGCTATCGGATGATCGATGCTGCTGCCAACGTCGAACAGTTTCAGGGCGTACCTGGAGCGCTCATCATCGTCATCACCATCGGGCTTCGGCTTCGTTGGCGGCTTGCTCGATGCCGGCGCTATGCTCCGGGTCTTGATCCGCATGCCGCAAAAGTCGCCAGCGAACTTGATCGCATCAACGAAATCGCCACCACGTTCGCGCATGATCAGATCAAACAGGTCGCCGCCGACTTCGGCTTCATGATCGGTCCAGAGCCCGGCCTTGTCGCCTTTCACAGCCAGCGCGAAAGAACCCTTGCGACCCCAGCGCAGTTCGCGGGGTGATTTTAGTTTCGGGTTTGGTTGCCCAATAAAATGGATGGCCAGATCGGCGGCACGTTGAACTAGCGCGGCACGTAGATCGTTGAGATCGATTGTCCCGCGCCCAGCTCCGTGATAATTATCCATTGCGAATTTCCTCTTCGCACCTTCCAAGAAGTTGGGCCGCGTCGAATCCCCTCGACGCGGTTCGCGTTTCAGGCGTCAGAAAAACTGACGCCCAAAGAAAAAGCCCGCCGAGGTGGGCGGGCTGTTTGGTCGGATCTGATTTGCGTGGTCATGATGCGGGCAGACTTTTCAGAAAGGCCTCTAGGTCAATGCGCCGGATTATTCTGCGGGTACCGTATTTGATGGCGTGCAGCTTCTTTTCCTTGATCGCCTTGTAGAGTGAGGTCTGGCCGAGCGAAGAAACCTTCGCTGCCTCCGGAACGCTGAACGCGATCGGTTCTGCTTCCGCCGTTCTTGATTTATGCATCACCACTCCTCCGTTGTGAGTCGCGCACCGTCTAGGTGAACCGTGTAGCGTCGCCGCTATTCGCCCAATAAACTAAATGACCATTGCGTCGCCAGCCCGCGCCCGAAAA
>CADEDX010000335.1:3301-7555 GCA_902826195.1 uncultured Bradyrhizobium sp.
GGATGGATTGGACCGATTTTTCGCTTGCTGTTCCGCCGTGGAGGCGATCAGTCGTGTTCAAACCTGCGTTGGCATCCGGTGGTTGCGCATCGAAATAACCCGTGCCGGTGGACGGGTGGCGAAGTCGGCATAGTCCTGCATCACCACGCGGCGTTTCTTCAATGCCTCTCCGGTCTTGTAGGTCTGCTCGGCGGCATCACCGAGAATGTGATGCATGCAGTGCTCGACCGTCTCGCGATCATGCTTGGTTTCTTCCTGTGCCCAGGTCCGGAACGTGGAGCGAAAGCCGTGCACGGTCAGCGACGTGTCGCCGGTCACCAATTTCAGCGCCTTCAACATCGTGTTGTTGCTGATCGGGCTTTTGAGATCGCGTCCCACAAACACATAGTCGCTGATCCGGTCCTGGTAGGCTTCGCGCAAATAGGCCAGCGTCTGTTTCGGCAACGGCGTGCGCTTGGCGCGGTCGTTCTTGGTGTCGTCGAAGTTCAACGTCCACACCCCGGTGTCGAGGTCGAGCTGATCCCATCTCATGTTTTGGGTCTCGATGGTGCGCACCAAGGTCAGGATCGTGATCTGCAGCGCGCGGGCGCTTTGGTCGGGGATCGCGGCCAACGTCTGCATCAGGGCCGGCAGCTGGTCGCGGTCGATCCCTTTGTGCGCGCCGCGCACCCGACCGCGCTTCTTCTGCTTCGGCATGATCGGCTTTAACCGGGTGTCCCAGTCGGCCGGGTTGAACCGGGTGCGCAGCCCCAGCGCGATGGCGGCATCAAAGATTTGCTTGAGCCGTTGGCGGGCGTCGCGGGAAACCTCGCGCAAGTGCCATACCGACATCAGCACATCAACCACGTGCTGGGTGTCGATTTTCTCCAGGCTCAACTGGTGCAGAGGCAAGGTCGTCACATCGACGAAGCGATCGAGCTTGGCGCGTGAGGCCTGGTGCTTCAATCCGGTCTTGATCTTATCGGCCCAGGATCGCGCAAAGCCGCCGAACAATTCCGTGCCCTCAGTCGCGCGCCGGGTTTCGTTGCGGTCCTGTTTCGGGTCGAGCCCTTTGGCGAGCAGCCTGCGCTTCTCGATCGCGTTGTCCCTGGCCTCGGACGGCTTGACGTCCTTGGCCGCGCCAAAGCCCATGGCGTCCTTGATGCCGTTGCGTTGGTACTTGAACAGCCAGCGTCGGCCGTGCCCGGTCGGCGACACGATCAGATAGAGGTTATTGCCGCAGGGGTATTCGCCGGGCGGCACGGTCAGATAGTTCTTGGCGGTGATCGTGGTCTTCGCTTTCCGGGTGGCCATGGCTGGTCCTTTCGGATTGGGAGCTGCTAGGGCGCTTCAAACCCGCGCCACTCGTCAAGGGGAGCTTTTAACTCGCCAGCGAGTGGTAGTTCAAGTGGTAGTTCGGCCGAACCGAGGCGGCGACCGCCCACGACGGCGGGCGAACTCTAGCGGTGAGTGAAGTGTTGATTTAACAGAGGGTTAGCTGGGGTTTTCGTGGTGGTCAGCGACCGTGCGCGACAGCTGGCGATGGAGGCCTTGGCGCGCTCGGAGAGATTCGAACTCCCGACCCTCGGAATCGAAATCCAAAAATTTTGTCTCCCCTTGTCCATGAAAGTCCATGTTTTGACCTCCTATCGGAGGCGTGCAAGGCATTGCGATGATTTACTTTTCTTCCGGGAAGACCACATATTTCCTCTCATACTTGGAGGAATGTGGACACACGGGAAACCGTGCAAAGGGATACCCAGAAGGATACCCAGACGATGGCAAAGGCGCTGACACCGACGGCGGTCGAGAGGGCGAAGGCCCGCGACAAACGGCAAGAAATTCCAGATGGGCAGGTCCCGGGCCTGTTCCTGATCGTGCAGGCCACGACCGGCACCAAGTCGTTCGCCATGCGGTTCACCCGGGAGGGCCGGAAGTCAAAACTTGTCCTGGGCCCGTGGGACGACTCCGGCGTGGAGGGTGAGGAAACCCCATCCATCGGAATGCCGCTTACGCTGACCGGCGCTAGGGCCCTCGCAGCGTCCATCCACCGGGATCGCGCCCGGGGTATCGACGTGATCGGCCAGCGGCGACAGCAGAGGGCAGGGACTGGGCACACGTTCGCCTTGGCGGCGCAGGAGTTCATTGCCGAGTACCGGGCCGACCGTAGGGGCTGGCGGGAGACAGCGAAGATGCTGGGCCTGCAGTATGACGGGGATGGCGAACCGAAGATCGTAGCCGACGGTTTGTGCGGGAGGTGGCGAGAGAAATCAGTTCGCGACGTGACCAGCGACGACATCTACGTCGTGATCAGCGAGGCCCGTCGGAAGAACATCCCCGGCATGGCCAAGATCGGTACCGGCAGCAGCGACAGCCGCGCCCGCCACCTATCGAACGCTCTCCGCGCCGTCTTCAAATGGCTGAAGGATCACCGCCGGATCGACGCGGACCCGACAGCAGGCGTGCACAGGCCGAAGGCTCCGCCCCGACGGCAGCGCGTCTTGAACACGAAGGCGACGGTGCGGGATGCCGACGAGCTGCGGTCGCTCTGGACAGCATGCAACAAGATGGGGCCGCCGTTCGGATCGCTGGTTCGCGTTCTCTTGCTGACTGGTCAGAGGCGCGATGAAATTTCCCTTCTCGAATGGCGCGAGATCGACGACGGCATCACGACGATCTCCCTGCCGGGATCGCGGATGAAGAATAAGCTGCCGCACCAAGTCCCGGTATCGGCCCCAGTGCGGGCGATCCTGCAGTCGATGCCTCGAACGGGCAAGTACGTGTTCACGTCGGTCCGCAAGCACAAGAAGCCGTTTGCTAAGAGCCAAGGCGCGCCGCCGATATCGGGATTTTCCAAGTTCAAGATTCGGCTTGACGCGCTGATGCCCGGTGTCGAAGCTTGGCAGCTCCACGACCTCCGCAGATCGGCGGCAAGCGGGATGGCGGCCATTGGGATTGCACCTCACATAATCGAGGCCGTTCTTCATCACGTCAGCGGCTTCCGGGCCGGTGTTGCTGGTACCTACAATGTGGAAGCGTACGAGCCCGAGAAGCGGGCGGCGCTGGAAGCTTGGGCCAGCTATGTGATCGGCGTCGTCGAAAGTTAAAGGAAATTTTCTGATAGGGGGGTTTCCCCCGTCTACGTCTTGGATTAGATAACCATCCAACCTCTGGCACAGGAAATCTGAAAACGGCACTCGGACACGTCCGGGCGCTGATCGGAAACCTGTGCTCAGAGGAGTCAAAGAATGTCAGCGACCAGCGATCCGGCAGAGCAAGTCTGGATTAGCATCCCCCAGATCTGCAAGCGCCTCGGCGTCAGCGCAAAGTGGCTGTACCGCCGTCGGCAAGACGATCCGACCTTCCCAAAGCCCGCGTACTTCCACGGCGTGCAGAAGCCGTACTTCCTTCTCGAAGAACTGAAGGCATGGGAGCGGTCATGCATCGTTGCCTCGCGCGGCGAAGCGGCTGCGTGATCCCATGCACACCAAAAGTCATCACATCGACCGACGAGCGCAACGCTTGCTCGCGTCTTGGGCTGGACCCGACAACGAGTTACTCACAACGGCCGCTCTCGCACAGGTGCTCGGACTATCCGAAAGGTGGCTCGTTAACGCTCGAGACCGTGGCTACGGCCCGAAGTTTCATCTTCGCGGCTTGAGGGCCCAATACCGACGAGGAGACGTTCGGGAGTGGCTGAAAGAGCGAGCTGATCGCGGTGGATACGTTCTCACCGATGAGGCGAGAGCAAAACTATCAGCAGCGTCAGCAGCGTACTGGGCCGATCCCGAGAACCGCCGCGTTCAGTCGGAGCGCCGCAAGATCACTCACAACCGCGTGGACATACGGCTGAAGCATTCCGCCGCAACGAAGCGCATGATGAGTGATCCAGAAATGAAAGCGAAGATATCGGCGGCGCTGGTAGGCAACAAGAACGCCGCCAAGGAACAGGAGGCGCAGATCGAATGACCGCTCAAGAAAAAGGTCCGTCCCCTGATCTGGCAGACGCAGGGAACGGACCGGGAGGTAAGTGCGATGGTAAGCACGCACATAATAACCCTCCTCGAAGACGTTTGCCACCCCAAAGCAACCCATTTGCCGACGCCGAACGCCTCCTAAAGCATGGCTCGGAACGAGGAGCCATGACCGAATGAACCCGAACCTCAAGAAGGCTCTCGACTACATCGCGCAGGGCAAGCGCGTGATCCCCATCGACGCCGACGGTAAGCCGCTCACGTACAACGGCAACGAGGGTGACGCCACAAGCGATCCCCA
>CADEDX010000336.1 GCA_902826195.1 uncultured Bradyrhizobium sp.
GATCGGTACGAGTTTTTGTCGGCGCGTTGATGGCGCTGATGACAATGACGGTCGTGACGCAGGCCCAGGATGTCAACGACTACCCGACATCGGCGCGCGTCGAATATGTCTTCGGCTGCATGAAGGCGAATGGCGAGACGCGGCAGGCGATCGAGCAATGTTCCTGCTCGGTCGATGTCGTCGCTTCGCTGGTGCCCTATGCACGCTACGTCACGGCTGAAACTGTGCTCAGCATGGCGCAAGTCAGGGGTGACATGGGCAGTCCGTTCCGCACGTCCGAGATGGCGACGAACGCGCTCAACGAGCTGAGACGGGCACAGGCCGAAGCGGAAGTGCGCTGCTTTTAAAGGTGCGGATCAGGTCCCGGAATTTTCAATCGGCCATTCGCGCTGGAACACGTGTCCGTCGGTATCCTTGGCCTCGGCACGAAAGCGCTTTGCGCCGGTCGACACATAGCTGAAGCGGATATTGGGGTCTTCCGAGATCGAGATGCCGCCTTCCATGGACAATACGAGGTTGTCGTCCTGCCAGAGCCGCAGTTCATTGACGAAGAATGCCGGGGTGTACAATTGCGTGACCTGGTCCATCTGCAGGCCGGAATTGTTGGGATGTCCGATCATGATCTGCGCCTCGCGCGTGCCGCTGGCGGGGCCGTCGCCGGCCTTCGCGAATTGCCGGTAGCGCATCTGGCCCAATCGGCTCTTCGTGTCGTCGGCGACCTTGGCGGCAGGCGCCGAGCAGCCGCCGGATGCCTTCACATAGGTCTTCACCATGTAAAGCTGGCCGTCGCTGAGTTCGGCCACGGCGTGTACGTCGGTATAATTGTTGACGCGGACGCGGGTAGAAATTTCCGATACTCTGGCATCAGGCCCCAGCCGGAATTTGGCGGCCATCGGTGCGGGGTTCTGGTCGATGACCAGCGTGATGCTCTGCACCTGCCTGGTGTCACCCGCGGGCAGTTTCATCCGCAGGGTCACCGGAACGATCGCGGCATCCTCGGCACGAACAGGCATTTCGATGGCGACGACGTCGCTGCCATCGTTCATCGGGCGGTTGTTAAAAATGTCCTGAACCAGGCCGGGCCAGGGGTCATTCACCTCCGCCGCAAACGATGGCGACGCGCCCAATAGCAACAAGCCGGCGATGGCGAACAGGCGGAACGGAGATCCGGGCATGCGTCACCTTCGTGTGGATCGAAGCGATCCGCTGATGATAGCGCAACGCCCGCGCTATTCCCATTCAATTTCCGAAAATGCTGCGGTTGCGTTGCGGGCATTGAAGTCGTCGAATAATTCCCAGCGGGATCGTTCGGAGCCTGCGGCGGTGCCTGCCGCCGCAATCGGCTTGCCGCCCTTGACCAGTCCGCGCACGTCCGAGGCCAGCGTCTGCAGATACCGGCGCTCGTCGGCAATGGCGGCCGGCCAATCGCTCACGGCGCCGTGACCGGGAACCACGCGCTGCGCGGTCAGGGCGGCAAGTTCATCAAGTACCCCCAGCCAGCCGCGGATGCTGCCGTCCAGTACGGGGGTATGGGTCAGAAACACCAGATCGCCGGCAAACAGTGTTCCGGTGTTTTCATCGAGTACCGTGAGGTCGTTGTCGCTATGCGCCGCGGGCCACGCCCGCAGGATCAGCGGCCGGCGTCCGAGATCGAGCCTGAGCGTGCCGCTGACAAGCTGCGTTGGTGGTACGATGCGGACCTCGTCGATCAGTTCGCTGCCCATGATCCGGCGAAAGGCATCGAGATAGAATTGGCCGCGCGTGGCCAGGGCACGCGGCAGGTTCGCATGGCCGACAAAAATCGTTCCGTCCTGCACGAAGGCGGCATTGCCGAAGACGTGATCGGGATGGCCGTGGGTGTTGATGACGTAGCGGATCGGCTTGCCGGTCTGGGCGCGAATGGCTGCCAGCAATTGCTGTCCCTCGCGCAGGCTGCCGCCGGTATCGATCACGGCGACGGCATCCTCGCCGACGATGAAGCCGACATTGGCGATCGCGCCGATGTTCTCGCGCGTCATCTGCGCGGTCTGGCCATGATGCACGAAGACGCCATCGGCAATGGAGTTTACCGGCAGTTCCGGTTGCTGCGCGCGCGCTGCCGGTGCAACGAAGACAGAAAGCATCAGCGCGGCGCGCGCCATCTTTAGGCCTTCATCCAACCACGATGCGCTATCGGAGATTCTGGGTTTCATCGCGCCTCGCTTTGCGCCGCAACACGGATGGCAAAGTCCGCTCGGGATTATTCCTGTTGCAGGCTCGAATTGACAAGCCTAGCATTTTGTCTGGCAACCATGGTGATCTCAACGTGCTGCAATTCTTGAAGACAAGCGCCGCGCCAAAGCGCCGGCTGGCCATTGCGATACTCGCGGTCCTCGCCTTGCTGGCTGGACACGACGCTGCGCGCGCGCAGATCAAGGAAACCGGCGACCTCTCAATCGAACTCGTCGATCCCAAGGTGCTGCGCGTCTGCGCCGACCCGCACAATCTGCCGTTCTCCAACGAGAAGGGTGAGGGATTTGAGAACAAGCTCGCCGAGCTGTTCGCCGCGAAGCTGAACAAGAAGCTGGACTACATGTATTTTCCGCAGGCTACCGGCTTTGTCCGCATGACGCTCGGCGCCCATCGCTGCGACGTCATTATGGGCTTTCCGCAGGGCGACGACCTGGTGCAGGGCACCAATCCCTATTACCGCACGGCCTATGCGCTGGTCGCCAAGCAGGGCAGCGGTCTTGAAGACGTCGCAAGCCTTGAGGACGAGCGGCTGAAGGGCAAGCATATCGGCATCGTCGCCGGCACGCCGCCGGCCACCAACATGGCGGTCAACGGGTTGATGATGAATGCCAAGCCGTATGCGTTGATGGTCGATACCCGCCTTGACTCGTCGGCAGAGGCGATGATCGGCGACCTCGCGTCGGGCCAGATCGACGCTGCCATTCTGTGGGGACCGATGGCGGGGTTCTATGCGAAGAAGGCGAACCCGCCGCTTCATGTCACGCCGCTGGTGAAGGAAAAGACCGGCCCGCGGCTTGCGTTCCGCATCGGCATGGGCGTGCGCGGCGCCGACCAGAACTGGAAGCGGCTGCTGAACCGCATGATCCAGGAGAACCAGCCCGCCATCAACAAGATCCTGATCGACTTCGGCGTGCCGCTGCTCGACGAGAACGACCGGCCGATCGGCGCCGAGACGGCCACGAAAGTGCAATGACTAAAGCGCTCGCAGGCCTGATCCTGGCGGCGTTCGCATTCATTGCCTCGACATCGGCGCAGGAAAGGCCGCCCGAGCCCGACAGCTACCGGACGGAAGATTACCGCTCGTCGGTCCCCGCGACGCTGGCCGGCGCGCGTGTTCTGACGACCGCTGAGGCCGAGGCGATCTGGCGAACCAAGTCGGGCGTGTTTATCGACGTCATGCCGCGGGCGCCGAAACCTGCGAACCTGCCGCAAGGCACGGTGTGGCGCGACAAGCCGCGGCTCAACATCCCCGGCAGCATGTGGCTGCCGGACACCGGCTACGGCAAGCTCGCGGCGGTGACGGAAGACTATCTGCGGCACGGCCTCACACAGGCGACCGCGGGCAACATGGCGGCCTTGGTCGTGGTGTATTGCCAGGCCGATTGCTGGATGTCGTGGAATGCAGCCAAGCGGATCCTGACCTATGGCTACACCAACGTGGCCTGGTATCCCGAGGGCACCGACGGCTGGGAACGGGCCGGGCTTGAGCTGACGGAGGCGCAGCCGGAGCCGCGGTGACAGGGCCGGACTCAAAACATCGAAAACAACCCCATGCAAAGTAGCAATGGGGGCGAGTTTCCGGTAACTAAAAATCGATATAAGTATCTGTCATCATTCAATTTCTTGCTGAATAGCCCGACCAAGCGCGAACAGGCGCTGATCGATCGCGGTCGGCACTTCGCAGACGAACTTGATGACGCGGTGGCGATCCTCGAAGATGCGGGTCTGCCAGACCAACACATTGCTGAGCTCGTCGACCTTGGCCTGGTCGCGGGAGGCTTCGCCCTGGAGGGCCTGCAAGGCAATCGTATCGGCGCGGATCTTGTCGGCGGCTTCGCGCTGCTTGCGGGTGATGCGTTCCAGCCCGTTCATCACCTGGGAGCGCTGGCCATTGAGAGTGTCGAACAGGCCGCTAAAGAGCAGCTTTCCGCTTCTGGTCTTGTCGGCTGCGCCCTTCAAATAATCAGTGATCGCTTGTTGCGCCTCCTCGAGCGGGGTGCGCCTGGCGGCCAGCTTCGCGACCAGCGATCCGACCGTCGCGTCTTCCTTCCACTTGCCGGCGACGTCGTCGAGCGGCGGGCCGGCCCACACCGCGGCGAGCGATATCTCGGGCACCTTGGCCTGGGCGCACGGCCAGTCCGGATAACGCGGGTCGGCGGCCTGGGCGCAGCCGAACGTCGCCGTCACGACAAGCCACGCTGCGATCGTGGTCCGGTACCTCATGCCTCGCCTCCGGCAGGTCCGCGGCGGATCAGGCCGCGCGAAGGATCGTACGCAGTGATGGCGCCGACCATGAACGCGATCGTGCAGCCGCCGACCACCGCGAGCGACGTCCAGTTCACCTGCCCATAGAGCGCGAAGCGGATCAGTTCCACGGCATGCGTGAACGGGTTGAACTGGCAGACATAATACAGCAGGGGGCTGCTCTCCAAAATGCGCCACAGCGGGTAGAGCGCCGATGATGCGAAGAACATCGGGAAGATGACAAAGTTCATCACGCCGGCAAAGTTCTCGAGCTGCTTGATGCCGGAGGAGATCAGCATGCCCAGCGCGCCGAGCATCAGGCCGGACAGGATCAACGCCGGCAGCACCGTGAGGTAACCGGAGGGCGGCGGCGCGATATCCCAGAACCACGCGATCAGCAGGAAAGCATAGACCTGAAGCAGCGAGACCGCGGTTCCGGCCATCAGCTTGCACGACAGCAGAAACCATCGCGGCAGCGGGCTCACCAGCAGCGTGCGCATGTTGCCCATCTCGCGGTCATAGACCATGGAGAGCGACGACTGCATGCCGTTGAACAGCTGGATCATCGCCATCAGGCCCGGCGCAATATAGACCTCGTAGAGGATATAGGTCTCGTAGGGCGGGATGATGGAAAGGCCGAGTATCTGGCGGAAGCCGGCGGCGAAGATGAACAGCCACACCAGCGGTCGAACCAGGGCCGAGATGAAGCGTTCGCGCTGGTGCAGAAAGCGCAGTGCCTCGCGCCAGACGATGCCGTTCAGGCAGGTGAGATACTCGGCGAACGAAAAGCCGCTGCGGACCGGCGTTGTGACCACCGTGCTCACGACGCAACACTCCCGCCCGGTGCGGAGGCGCCCGTCAGCCGCATGAACGCCGTGTTGATATCGCTACCACCGGCATCAGCGATGACCTGCGCGACCTTGCCCCGGGCCAAAACACGGCCCTGATGCAGCACGACGAGATCGTCGCTCACGCCGATCTCGTCGAACAAATGCGTCGCCCACAATACGCTGATGCCCTGTTCAGTAACGAGCCGGCGGACGTGGTTGAGGATGTCGGCGCGGGCCTTGACGTCGAGGCCGACGGTGGCCTCGTCGAGCAGCAGCAGGCGCGGCCTGTGCAGTAGCGCGCGTGCGATCTCCAGCCGTCGCATCTGGCCGCCGGAGAGATCGCGTACCTTGCTGTTGGTGCGGTCGGCTAAACCGATCCGCACCAGCACCTCTTGGCTGCGTTCGCGGGCATCGCGCCTGGCGATGCCGTGCAGGGCGGCGTGATACAGCAGGTTCTGCGTCACCGAGAGGTCGAGGTCGAGGGTGCGGGGCTGGAACACCACGCCGAGCAGCCGCAACGCTTCGCCGGGCGCTCGCGCGATGTCATGGCCGAAAATGCCGATGTGTCCGCGCTGGATGCCGAACAGCCGGGTGATCAACGAAAATAGCGTGCTCTTGCCGGCACCGTTCAGACCAAGCAACGCCGTGAAACTCGCCGGTGCGACGGTGAAGCCAACGTCGATCAGGGCCTGCCGCGCGCCATAGGAATGGCTGACGCCGTCGATCGACAATGCCGGCGATCCCCCGGTTTCGGGCCGGGGCCGGATGTCTGGCGCGGCGTGACCCGCGGAAAGCGCGTCGGTGGCGGTCATGGCGCTGCAATCGTGATGCCCCAGGGCAGCTCGCCGACCTGGATCGTCTTGATGACTTTTTGCGCGGCGACGTCGATGACCGAGACGTCGTTCGACACGCCATTGGTGACCATCAGATACTTCTCGTCCGGGGTGAACGCCAGGTGCCAGACCCGCTGACCCACCAGCAGGTATTTGGTGACCTTGCGGGTGGCGGTGTCGACCACCGCGACGCGGTTGGCCGGGCCTAGCGCGATGAAGGCGGTCTTGCCGTCCTTGGTCATGCTGATGCCGACGGGCTGGATCGCTTCGCTGCGCAGGCCGGGGATGTTGAATGTGATCTTGTCGATCACCGTCCGCTTGGCCGGATCGATGATCGACACCGTGCCGCCGATCTCCGACGATATCCAGACCTCGGAATTGTCGCGCTTGAACTCTACGAAGCGCGGGCGCGCATCGACCAGGACGTTGGCGACGATCTGGCGCGTCGCGGTGTCGATGAAGTGCGCCATGTTGGTGGTTTCAGACGTGTTGATCAGGGTCTTGCCGTCCGGGCTGATCGCCATGCCCTCCGGCTCGACGCCGACCTGGATTTCGCCAAGGCGGGTACGTTTTTCGACGTCGATGATCGTGACCGTGTTGTCGTTCTCGTTGGCGACGTAAAGAATCTTGCCCTCGGCATCGAGCGCGAACAACTCAGGGTCCGGGCCCGAGGGCAGGGTGTCAACCACTTCCTGCTTGGCGACGTCGATCACCTGAATGCTGTCGTCGTCGCCGACCGCCACGAACACGAACTTGCCGTCGCGCGTGAACTCGATGCCGCGCGGCCGCTGCCCGACCTTGATGGTCTTGGTGACCGTCCAACTGCTGGTATCAATGACCGTGACCGTGTTGCTCTTCTCGTTGGAGACATAGGCGATGTAGGCCGCAGCCGGGGTCGCCATCCCGAGCCAGGCCGTCATTCCCAAGAGCAGGCAACGATCCCACATGCGCAGTCCATCCGTTTTCATTGTAACCTGCATTTGGTTTCGGGGCGATCGATGCCGAGCGTGTCGAGTTCCGACACTTGGTGCAGAAATCCTTCCTGCGGCGATACCGAAACCACCATGCGGCCGTCGACCAGCAGGACCGGCTGGCGAAGCTGAAGATTCCAGTCGCGCAGCGTCAGCCGCCGGCCCTTGAACGCGGCAATCGAAAAGTCCGGCCCTTTCAGGAAGTCCGCCACCGCCTTGGCATCGCCGGACTTGGTGCGCGACGCCGCTTCGCCGATCATGCGCGCGGCGGTCCAGGCCTGCATGTCCAGCGCCGTCATCGGCCGCGAATTCAGTTTCAAGAACCGGTTCTGAATCTGGACCGCGCCCCACTGATCCTGTGCGGCGTGCCAACTGGTCGGAACAAGCCCGGCCGAGCCGGCGACGGGGCGCGGATCCCAGGTGCGGTAGGGTAGATAGGAGGCG
>CADEDX010000337.1 GCA_902826195.1 uncultured Bradyrhizobium sp.
TCGGGCGCATCGAAGGATTGGCCCAGGCCCACAGGAACGTGCGATCCCGCGGATCGAACGAGCCGAGCAATTGGCCGTTGGCGACAATTTTCCGTCCGTCGCTGAATATCAGCTCGAGCCTGCCCTTGTCCTGGTCGAAGGCGTAGGTCTCTTCCAGTCCGATGCCGTGCGTGCGGGCGAGCGAGATGTTGCGGTTCGTCAGCCAGTCGCAGGCTTCGCCGAGGCGCGCGCGAAGACCTTCGCCTAGGACGAGTTTTGGATGAGCGTCCGCCGCCGCAGTTCCGCCAGGCGAGAGCGTCTGGCTGACGGAGACGATGCGCCCCTTTCCATCGCGCTCGACGCGCGCGTCGGCTGGCGCGGCGTTCTGGTCGCCCGCCAGCAGCTTTTCCATCCAACCGAAAATCGACACGCTTTTCACCTATCGCGCGGTACGAGGCTGCAATCTTTCCGCGCAAAGGCCATCGGAACGCGGCCGATGTTTGTCCCGCCGCTGACGGCCAGGCGGCAATCGCTTGATCGATTTTCGGTCAATGCCGAACGGCGAAACCCCTACGCCGCCGCCATGTCCACCCGGCGGCAGAAGCAAGACGCCTTGATCGGAATCTCCGCCCGCGCCTGCGCGAGATCGAGGCGCTGCTTGATTAGCGGCCGCTCCACCTTTTCGCCGCGACGCACCAGGCATTCATGCAGCCCGTGCAGCGACCACAGATTATCCGGATGCTGGCAGGCGCGGCTCAGTTTGCCGTCGAGTCCGAGATCGGAACGGTACACCGCCTCGGCTTCCTCGATCCGTCCCTGTTCGAGCAATAACGCGCCGAGCGCGTGGCGGGTCGGCTGCATCCATCCCCACGGCTCGTCATAGGGCAGGCCGTCGCTGAGCTCGACCGACCGGCGCAGATGCGCAAAGGCCTTGTCGTGATTGCCCTTGCGGTACTCCAGCTCGCCATCCAGCATCGCCTGCGCGACCTCCAGCAGGTTGACGATCTTGTTGTTATGGACGCGGCGGCTTTCCGGCACCCGCGCTTTCGCCGCCATGAATAGCGCCCGCTCGGCCTCGGCCTCTGCGACGTGGCCGAGTGCTGAATGCGCGACCGCCTTGGCGTAGTGGATCTTGGCGACGTTCGAGCAATAGAGCTCTTTGTCCTTGGGTAGCTCCTGCGCGATGATCTCGTGCCACTTGCCGAAGCGCACCAGCACGTGCTGCTTCATCGTCAGATAGCCTTCCAGAAAATCCGCCATCGGCGGCGATTGAACCCGCAGCACGGCCTCGGGGATCGTCGAGATCAATTCTTCCGCCGCCGCGATGGCAGGCGAGTACTGCCCCAGAAACATCGCGCCGTAGATCGCGAAGTGGAAATTGTGAATGACGTAGACGAGGTAGACGCCGGGGTCGCTCGAATAGGCAAGGAATCGGCGGTCGGTTTCCAGCGCCTGCTGATTGTAGACCAGCACGTCCCTGTAGTGCCCGCACAGCACATCGAGATGCGTCGGCATGTGAATGAGGTGGCCGGAGTCCGGCACGAGGTCGCGCAGCCGGTCGCCGGCCCGCAGCGCACGTTGCGGGAACGGCGACATCTCCATCAGGTGGACATACAGATGCAGCAGGCCCGGGTGATCCCACGCGGCAGGGATCCGTTCGAGCGCCTGCTCCAGCAGCGCCCGGCATTCCTCGGTGCCCGCGCCCTCGGCGGGCTTGCCGGATGGCAGGTCCCACATCTGCCACGGCGTCTCGTTCATGATCGATTCGGCCAGCACCGCGCGTGCTTCGAGATCGTCGGGGAATGCCGCAAAAACCCTGCGCATTTCCTGCGTGTAGGCTTTGTCCCAGGGCGACATGTCTTCAATGGCTTCGCGCTGCGGATAGCGCGCGCCGAGCGCCTTGATCATTGCCTGCTCGACCGGACTGGCTTTTCCGGCATGCGCCAACGCGGCCTGCATCGCGTCAAAGGAAGCCGACAGCGCCCTCTGCCGGCCGAGCGGGTCGTAGCGCACCCAGGGCAGATTGTAGTTGGGGCCCGAAGCGTAGCTGACGCCCCAATGCGCCATCGCGCATTCGCCGTCATGACCCAGCGCCTTCTGAAAGCACTTGATCGCTTCATAATGGTTGAAGCCGAACAGCCAGTTCAGCCCGCGATCGAACCAGAGCTGCGCGTCGGGCGATGACGTCGTGACTTTGCGGCTGTATGGCCCGAGATCGAAGTAGGTCATGCCGTTTCATCTCCGGAGGCGTTGCGGTTTCTCCATCAGTCTAGCACAGCTCGTAGAATGGGTTGAGCCCTTCGCGAAACCCATCACATTCTTGCGCGCAAGCAGGATGGGTTTCGCAAGAGCTCAACCCATCCTACAGCCGCTACGGCGTCCGCGGCACTCTTCGTTGAAACGCCGAGAGCGCCGCGCCCAGTGCCAGCATAGCGGCCGAAATGTTCAGCGCAAACGACAGGCTCCCGACCGCGTCCGTGATCGCCCCGACCACGATCGGTCCCAGCGTCTGCCCGATGCCGAATGAAATCGTCATCGCCGCGATCGCGACAGGCCAAGCCTGCGGCGGATAGTTGAAACGCACGAAGGCGGTGGTGGAGCCGACCACCGCGAAGAAGGCGACGCCGAACACCAGCGCCGACAGCGCCAGCAGCCACACCGACTGCCCGAAGATCGGCAGCGCCGCGCCGACGGCGTTGGTGCCGAGAATGATCGTGGTGGCAAGGCCGCCGCGATCGAGCGCCAGCACGCGTCGCCATACCCATGGGGTCACAAAGGCGCTGAGGCCGATCAGGCTCCAGAACGCGCTCTGCGCCGCCGCGCCGCCGCCGGCGTCGCGCACATAGGCGATCATGAAGGTCATGTAGGCGATGTAGCCGGCGCCGAACAGGAAGTAGCCCGCGAGATAAATCGCGACCGGCGCGATAACGAATTTCGCTGCCGTTGTCGTCGTCGAAGTCGCGCTTTCATGGACCGGCGTCAGCAGCACAGGGATGGTCATGACCGCGGCAAGCAGCGTCATCGCCCACCACACGATCCACCACGAGCCCGGCCCGAACCCTTCCAGGACGAACGGCGCGACCAGCCCCGACAAGAGAATGCCGAGGCCGGGACCGGCATAGAACAGGCTGAGCAGAAAATTCGCCCGTTCGGGCCGCGACTGCGCGATGGTCGCCGCCAGTGTCCCGCCGCCGACGAAGCCCGCCGCAGCGCCGATGCCGGCGAGCAGCCGGGCAAACGTTAGGACGTAGAAATTCTCCGACATGGCGCACAGCGCCAGCGACAACACGCAGGCCACCGTTCCCCATCGCACCGAGGCCAGCATGCCGAACCTTGCCATCATCCGCGCGGCGAGCAGCGCGCCGGCGAGATAGCCGGCCGCGTTGACCGTGTTCATGAAGCCGGCCGCCGAATACGACCACGCCAGCGTGTCGCGCATGTCAGGCAGCACCAGCGCATAAGCAAAACGGCCGATGCCGAGACCGGCGGTCGGCGCCATCGACAGGATCAGGATCAGCCGCGCGGGATGCGGGTAGGGGTTTGCAACATCAGGGGATGGCACTGAGTACTCCGGCAGGGGCGCAGTGTGGCAGGCGGGCGCCGGCTTGCACAGGCGCGGCGTCCACAACGGTGTGTTGCCGATCCCGCAATGGTCTCAGCCGATCAGCACCAGCACGACGCCGAGCACGGTGAGCGCGGCGCCTGCCACGATGCGCGCAGTGATCTCGATATGCTTCAAAACCATCGCGCTCAGCGCCACGGTGACCAGCGGATAGATCGCGGCAAGCGGCGCCACCAGCGTGATCGGGCCGTTGCGCACCGCAGCAAACAATGTCAGCGCGCTCAGGCCGTTGCTGATCCCGGTCAGCGCAAACCAGAACAATCCCGCGCGCGGCGCATCCACCACAAAGCTGCCCTTGCGGACGCGCTGCACCGCCAGCACCACAAGCGAGGAGGTGATGTAGCCGATCAGGCAGGCCCAGAGCGGGCTCGGCCACACCTCGAGGCCCAGCTTGACCACCGGCGGCGCGATGCCGCGGATCAGCGCGCTGCACAGCGGCAATAATAACGCCCAGCTCCGCCAATGGCCGAGGTCGCGCGGGCGCGTCACGGTGATGATTGCCGCCCCCGCGACCGCCACCACGAGGCCAAGCAATTGCGGCGGATGCAGCGGCTCGTGCAGCAGGACCACGGCGGTCGCCACCGCAAACAGCGGCGCGAGGTTGCCGAGCGTCGAGGTGATGACAGGCCCGAGCGCCCGGTTCGAGGCAAAGGTCAGTAGCGTCAGCGAGGCCGGAAAGAACAGGCCGATGGCGATGAAAATCGGCAGGCCGCGCCACACGATCGGCTCGCCCTGCAGGATCAGCGGCGACAACAGCAAGAACAACAGCGTGAACGAGGGGACGCTGATCGCGGCCCCCGACAGCGGCTCGACGGTCCGCAAGCCCAGTTGCGCCAGAACGACGCCTGTGCCGAGAAAACCCGCCGAGGCAAAGGCGTAGATGATCGCAGATGTCATGAGGTCCGTCTTGCTGCCTTCTTGGGGGGCTGCGGGTTGCTCTTCCGGGCCTTTGTGACCTGTCCGCGGTGCCTTGCCAATCCGCCTTGGGCGTTTTAGCACTCCGCCCGGAATTCACATTTGCCGTCATTCCCGGCCTTGTGCCGGGCATCCACGTCTTATCCCGCGAACAGGACGTGGATGGCCGGGACAAGCCCGGCCATGACGAGTTGGAGGTAATCAGACCATGGCGACCCATAAACTGCTGCTTCTCCCCGGCGACGGCATCGGCCCCGAAGTGATGGGGGAGGTGCAGCGCCTGATCGACTGGCTGAACAAGCAGGGCATCGCCTCGTTCGAGACCGAGCAGGGCCTGGTCGGCGGCTCTGCCTATGACGCGCACAAGGTGTCGATCTCGGAAGCCGACATGGCTAAGGCCACCGCCGCGGACGCCATCATCTTCGGCGCGGTCGGCGGTCCGAAGTGGGACAGCGTGCCCTACGAGGTGCGGCCCGAAGCGGGTCTGCTCCGCCTGCGCAAGGATCTCGGCCTGTTCGCCAACCTGCGCCCGGCGGTGTGCTATCCGGCGCTGGCGGATGCTTCCAGCCTGAAGCGCGAGGCGGTGGAAGGCCTCGACATCATGATCGTGCGCGAACTCACCGGCGGCGTCTATTTCGGCGAGCCCAAAACCATCACCGATCTCGGCAACGGCCAGAAGCGCGCCATCGATACCCAGGTTTACGACACCTACGAGATCGAGCGCATCGGCCGCGTCGCCTTCGATCTGGCGCGCAAGCGCAAGAACAAGGTGACCTCGATGGAAAAACGCAACGTCATGAAGTCGGGCGTGCTCTGGAACGAGGTCATGACGCAGGTGCATGCGCGCGAATACAAGGACGTGACGCTGGAGCACCAGCTCGCCGATTCCGGCGGCATGATGCTGGTGAAGGCGCCAAAGCAGTTCGACGTCATCGTCACCGACAATCTGTTCGGCGACATGCTGTCCGACATCGCGGCGATGCTGACCGGCTCGCTCGGCATGCTGCCCTCGGCCTCGCTCGGCGAGGTCGACGCCAAGACCAAGAAGCGCCGCTCGCTGTTCGAGCCGGTGCACGGCTCGGCGCCTGACATCGCCGGCCAGGGGCTGGCCAACCCGATCGCGATGATCTCCTCGTTCGGCATGGCGCTGCGCTATTCCTTCGACATGGGCGCGCTCGCCGACAAGGTCGACGCGGCCATTGCCGCCGTGCTCGCCAGCGGACTTCGCACCGCGGATATCAAGTCGGAAGGCACGAAGGCGGCTTCCACCACGCAGATGGGCGAAGCGATCCTGAAGGAACTGCAGCAGCTGCACGCGTAGGCCGCAACAATTTCGCTGTCGTCCCGGCCTTGAGCCGGGACCCATACTCCGCGGCCTCTCGATATGAGCGATCGAAGTCGACACCTTCCACGCAACCACAGCCGGTGGTTATGGGTCCCGGCTCACGGCCGGGACGACGCGGAAATTGTGGACGCTGCACGCCTTAAGTCCTAGCCCGGAAGAAAATTCAGTGGAGCCGTCATGGACGCGCCGCATCGCCCGAAACTCGCGGAAACCTTTGTCCATGAAACGGTGCGGCTGCGTGAGGCAAAAATCGGCCGGCGCTGCGAGGCGCTGCAAACACCCGCATCGAATATGCCTCGCTCGGCGACTATTCCTATCTCGGCGAGAATTGCGATGTCGCCGATGCTGCGATCGGAAAATTCACGGCGATCGCCAATTCGGTGCGGATCTGCGCGCCGAACCATCCGATGGGCCGGGCCTCGCAGCACCGCTTCACCTATTGCCCGGAATATTATGAGGCGACGGCCACCCGCGACCGCGACTTCTTCGTCGAGCGCCGTGGCGACCGCGTGATCGTCGGCAACGATGTCTGGATCGGCCATGCCGCCATCCTGCTGCCGGGTGTCACGGTTGGCGACGGCGCTGTCATTGCCGCGGGCGCCGTCGTCAGCCGCGACGTGCCGCCGTACACGATCGTCGGCGGCGTCCCGGCGCGCGCGATCCGCCAGCGCTTTCCGGATCACGTCGCCGCGAGCCTGCGCCGTATCGCGTGGTGGGACTGGCCGGACGAATTGATCTTCGAGCGGCTGGCCGATTTCCGCTCGGAAGCGATCGAACAGTTTTGCGAGCGCTACGACCCGGCGTTCGTGGCTGGTCGATAGACGCAAGTAGATGCAACAAGCACCGCTGCCCATCCTCCCCTGGAGGTGGGGTGACGGTCTTCTCCACGTCTAACAGTGTCCGAGTTGAGAGAGCGTCACCCCCCCGTCTCACATTGCGCTTCGCTCCATGTGACCCGACCCAAGAGCGAGCTTTGCTCGTCTCGACCCCCTCAAGGGGCGGGTGAAGCTGAACGCATCATAAAAATGCCCGGTCCAAGCCGGGCATTTCCATCAATTGATTATCTCGCTCAGTACAGCGGGATCCGCTGCGGATAGCCGCCCATGTCCGACGGCGGGTTGAGCGGGCTGCGATCGATCGGGCGGTTAAGGTTTTCGCGCGCGAAGGTTGGATAGCCATTGTCCGGCGGGAAGGCGTAGTCCTGGAATTTGCGGTCGCCCGGCAGCACTTCGGTGCCGGCGTCGAGCCAGGAGCGCGTGGTGACGTAAACGCGGGTGCGCGGGCCCTGCTGGTAGGAGCGGTTCGGACCGTTCGCCCCGTAATAGGGCCGGCCTTCCTTGTCGTATTGCTGGCGGGACTGCGCGTTAACCGAAGCCGAGCCGAGCGCGACGAGGGCAGCCGCAGCAAGCAGCATCGCGAGCTTGCTCGCAGCGGGGGATTTTCGGGTCATTGCATCCTCGTCATTGTCCGCCCGTGACGGGCTGGCGGATCGCCAAATCTGGTTAGCGGCATTGTAGCCATGGCAGGCGTGCTGTCGCTAGGTCAATTGCGCCACACCGCGCCGGAATAATGTCGCGCGTAACGAAAAAGTTTCATGAAAACCAGTGTCTTGGCCGCTTGCTGCCACAATCGTGAGGGGCGGCCGGACGAGGGGTGGGCCAAGGGCCGATCAAAGCGTACCGCGCAGTT
>CADEDX010000338.1 GCA_902826195.1 uncultured Bradyrhizobium sp.
GCCACCAGCGCCTCCTCGGGCCGGTCGAGTTCGCCCAGCGTCGCGCCCCAGTTGGCCGCGGCCGACGCGAACGACGGCATGATCGCCGCAGCGTCACCGAATGCCGTGGCGGCGCGTTCCATGTCGTCTCGGCGCAGCCACGCCTTGCCGAGTTCGAAACGGGCCGCGGCCCAGTCCGGCGCCGACACCACCGCCTCCTGGGCGACGGCGACGGCGTTGTCGACGTCGTTGACCTCGAGGCAGGTGCTCGCCATCGCCAGCAGGTGAGCCGGCGTCCGCGCCTGGTCGAGCGCGCGACCGACGGCGGCGACTCGCGCCGCCGGCGACGGATCGCGAAAGGCAATCGGCAATGGCCCGAGCGCCGCGTGGGGCGGCGGCTCGCCGCCGTCGGCGGGATCATGGTCGACGATGGCCGGAATGCGGTTGTTGGGGCTGATCGCCAGAAATTCCGGGTTGAACTGCTCGCCGGCGCGGATGTTGACGGGAACGACCCGGTAGGGAAGCCCGAGTTCCTCCAGCATGATCGAGATTTTCCAGCCGTTGGGCGTCGGCGCGTAATGCAGGTCGATCATGGCTCCCCTTGGCGGCCGAGGTGGGAGATATTCCACAGGACGGCGACTTTTGTTGTTCTGTACCTCGATCATAAGACATGGCAGAGAGGCGCTCAATCAGAACCAACGGGAGGCCCCCATGCTGTTTCCAACCACCATCGCAGGCTCCCTGCCCAAGCCGGAATGGCTGGCCGAGCCGAACATGCTGTGGGCACCCTGGAAGTCGAAGGGCGAGGAACTCGCCCGCGCCAAGCGCGACGCGACCATGTTGGCGATCAAGCTGCAGGAGGACGCCGGCGTCGATATCGTCACCGAAGGCGAGCAGGCCCGCCAGCATTTCGTCCACGGTTTTCTGGAGAAGGTCGACGGCATCGATTTCGCCCACAAGGTCGAGATGGGCATCCGCAATGACCGCTACAAGGCGATGGTGCCGCAGGTGACCGCGCCGCTGACGCTGAAGGGCCGCGTCCATGCCGACGAGGCCCGCGTCGCCCGCACCCACACCACCCGAAAGCTGAAATTCACCCTGCCCGGCCCGATGACAATCGCCGACACCGTCGCCGACAAATATTACGGCGACAAGGTCAAGATGGCGTTCGCCTTTGCCGAATTGCTCAACGCCGAGGCCAAGGCGCTTCAGGCCGACGGCGTCGACGTGATCCAGTTCGACGAGCCCGCCTTCAACGTCTTCATGGACGAAGCCTCCGACTGGGGCATCAAGGCGCTTGAGCGCGCCGCCGAGGGCCTGACCTGCACCACCGCCGTCCACATCTGCTACGGCTACGGCATCAAGGCCAATACCGACTGGAAAGAAACGCTGGGCGCCGAGTGGCGGCAGTACGAGGATATTTTCCCGGCGATCGCCAAGAGCCCGATCCAGCAGGTCGCGATCGAGTGCCGCAATTCGAAGGTGCCGCTGGACCTGCTGGCGCTGCTGCCCGGCAAGATCATCCAGGCCGGCGTGATCGATGTGGCCAGCGACACAGTGGAAACGGCCGAGGATGTCGTCAAGGTGATCGAGGCGGTGTCGAAATTCGTGCCCAAGAGCAACATCGTTGCGACGACGAACTGTGGCATGGCGCCGATGCGGCGGGATATTGCGGAAGCGAAGCTGATGGCACTCGGCGCGGGGGCGAGGCTGGCAAGGCAGAGGCTGGGTTGAACGTTACACAAATCCAACCGCCGTCATGGCCGGGCTTGTCCCGGCCATCCATGTCCTAATCTCCGCTAAATGAAAGTCGTGGATGCCCGGGTCAAGCCCGGGCATGACGAACGATAGAGCCATCGTCGCGTCAACTCGCGCTCGGGTGGAGTACCGGCCGATGTCCTGCAGCGAGCGCACGCAATATCGACGGCGGCGTCAGCAGCATCGCATCGCCGATCTTGTTATCCGCCGGGCCATATCCAGCCGTCGACCATAGCAGCGCCCTGCCCTGCACGATCAGAAAGCTCTCCTCTCCCTGCCTCACCATCGCGCCGTCAGGCAACTGCGCCACCGGCATCGGCAGCGGATGCAGCCTTTTCTTCCCGCGATCTAGACGCTCGCCGTGCAGCACGGCATCGATTTCCTTCGCGCGAATGCCCTTTACGCCATTGCCCTCTTCCCAAGCCGCGCGAAAACGGTTGGCATCATCACGACGGCAGAAGAAACAGGGGCGATGACCGGCCGCGAACGCCGTCGCCTCGTCGAGAAAGAACAATTCGGTCCAGCTGCGCCGGCCCATCACCGGCCGCCGCCAGCCCCTGAACTCGCAGAGGCAAGTGATCCAGGCTGGGCTTGACCAGCGCTTTTTCAACAGCGTCCTGGTGGGGGGGTCATGGATGATGCCGCGGTTGCCCGTGAACAGCCCGCGGTGCGGGGTGGCGATGATGTCGCCTGTGGGGGTGACGCGGTTTTGCAAGGGCATTGAATGGCGAGTAGCAAATGGCGAATAGCGAATAGTACTGTTTCCCACTCGCTATTCGCTACTCCCTATTCGCCCGCCCCTCACGGCCGGATCGGGGGCTGGAACGACAGCGCCGTATCCCAGGGAAAATGGATCCAGGTGTCCTGCGACACCTCGGTGATGAAGGTATCGACCAGCGGCTTGCCCTGCGGCTTGGCGTAGACGGCGGCGAAATGAGCGTCCGGCATCATCGAGCGCACCAGCCGCCCGGTCTTGCCGGTGTCGACGAGGTCGTCGACGATCAACAGCCCCTTGCCGGTGCCGCCGCCGAGTTTTGCGACCTCATCCGAGACGCCCTTGAGCGCTTTCAGGTCGCCTTGTCTAGTGTGGTCGTAGCTGGCGATGCACACGGTATCGATGACGCGAATGCCGAGTTCGCGCGCCACGATGGCCGCCGGCACCAGCCCGCCGCGGGTGATCGCGATGATGGCGTGAAACGGCCCCACCTCGTTGAGCCGCCAGGTCAGCGCCCGGCAATCCCGGTGAAACTGGTCCCAGGAAACCGGAAAGGCCTTTTCCGGCGGCGGCGTGGCTTTGTCGCCCGCGGTCACGGGCATGCTCCGGAACAATCGATCAATTCTGTCTCCCGTATTAGCGCGTCGCTATTTCGCGAGGCCCGCCAGCATCTCCTTTACCGCCGCCATCGCGGCGGCGAGTTTTTCCGGATCGCGCGAGCGCACCACGAGGTTGGTGTTCGGCTTCTTGTCGTCGTCCATGAACGGATAGCTGCCGATGATGGTGTCGGGATGGGCGTTGGCGATCTCGCGCAGCGGCCCGCCGATGTCGCCTTCCCGCGCATTCGCGCGGACCGTGTCCGACAGCATCCGCACGCCCGATTTCAGCTTGGGCGCGACGATGTCCATCATTGCCTGCATGATCGAGGGGATGCCGGCCATCACGATGACATTGCCGAGCTTGAAGCCCGGCGCCAGGATCGTCGCACTCTGGATCAGCTCGGCACCATCGGGCACGCGCGCCATGCGCAGCCGCGCCTCGTTGAGATCCTGCTCGCTCCAGCGTTCGCGGAACCGCGCCACGACCTCCGGGTGATGGTCGATCCCGACCCCGAACGCCTTGGCGACGCTGTCCGCCGTGATGTCGTCATGGGTCGGCCCGATGCCGCCGGTGGTAAAGACGTAGGTGTAGCGATTCCGCAGGGCGTTCAGGGCATCGATAATATCCTGCTCTTCGTCAGCGACGACGCGGACCTCCTTGAGGTCGATCCCGATATTGGTCAGGTATTCGGCGATGAAGCCGATGTTCTTGTCCTTGGTCCGGCCGGACAGGATCTCGTCTCCGATGACCAGAATACCCGCCGTGACGATCTCGCTCATGACTTCTCCCCACCTGTCCCCGTAACTTTGCGCAAGCAACGCATTGAAGTCACGGGGGTTTGCTGCCGAAATAAGCACCCGGCAGCCCTTTTTTAGGGCAGCGCGGCTGACCACCCTACGAAATGCCGCTGGCCAATGCATATCGCGCTGGCCCGAGCCTTGCTACCATCCCGTGAAGTCATGCACTGTGCCGCATGGCCTCCGGAGACAGTCAGGTTTTATGGCAGTTGCCTTCGATGAAATGAACGTACCCGGCGCCGACCTCCGCCCAGCCTATCGGGAGCTCTCCCGCTGGCTGAAGGAGACGCCTCCCGATGCGCTGGAATACCGCCGCCAGGAGGCGGAACTGCTGTTCCGCCGGATCGGCATCACCTTTGCCGTCTATGGCGATGCCGAGGCCCAGGAACGGCTGATCCCGTTCGACGTGATCCCCCGAATCATTTCGGCCAAGGAATGGGCGGTGCTGGAAAGGGGCCTGAAGCAGCGGGTCCGCGCGCTGAACATGTTCCTGCGCGACATCTATCACGGCCGCGACATCCTGCGCGCCAACATCATTCCCGACGACCTGATCTTCCAGAACCCGGTGTTCCGCCCGGAGATGAACGGCCAAGACGTGCCGCACGATGTCTACGTGCACATCGCCGGGATCGACATTGTCCGGACCGACGCCGACAATTTCATCGTGCTGGAGGACAATGCGCGGACGCCGTCCGGCGTGTCCTACATGCTGGAAAACCGCGAAATCATGATGCGGCTGTTTCCGGACCTGTTCGCCCGCCACCGCGTCGCACCGGTGGAACGCTACCCCGATGCGTTGCTGTCGACGTTACGCTCGGTGGCGCCGCTGTCGGCCTCGGCGGAGCCGACCGTCGCGCTGATGACGCCCGGCGTCTACAATTCCGCCTATTACGAGCACTCGTTCCTGGCCGACAAGCTCGGCATCGAACTGGTCGAGGGCCGCGACCTCATCGTCAAGAGCGACGAGGTGTTCATGCGCACCACCGAGGGGCTGAAGCGTGTCGACGTGATCTACCGCCGCGTGGACGACGATTTCCTCGATCCCCTGACCTTCCGCCCGGATTCGGCGCTCGGCGTCCCCGGGCTGATGTCCGCCTATGCGGCTGGCAACGTCACGCTGGCGAACGCGGTCGGTACCGGTATCGCCGACGACAAGGCGATCTATTCCTACATGCCCGAGGTCGTGAAATTCTATCTCGGCGAAGAACCGATCCTGAAGAACGTGCCGACCTGGCGCTGCCGTGAGCCCAAGGATCTGTCCTACGTGCTGGACAATCTCGGCGACCTCGTGGTCAAGGAAGTCCACGGCTCCGGCGGCTACGGCATGCTGATCGGCCCGGCCGCGACGAAAGCGACGATCGAGGCGTTCCGCGACAAGCTCAAGCGCGAGCCGGAAGGATTTATCGCCCAGCCGACGCTGGCGCTTTCGACCTGCCCGACCTGCACGGCGTCAGGTCTCGCGCCGCGCCACGTCGATCTGCGGCCGTTCGTGCTAACGGGCAGCCAGCAGGTCACCATCGTGCCGGGCGGGCTGACGCGGGTGGCGCTAAAGGAAGGCTCGCTGGTGGTCAATTCGAGCCAGGGTGGCGGCACCAAGGACACCTGGATATTGGACGAGTAGAGAGCGAAATTTTCGTATGCTGTCGCGCACCGCCGAGAACCTGTACTGGCTGGCCCGCTATGTCGAGCGCGCCGAATATATCGCGCGCACCATCGACGCGACCTTGCGCGTCACCGCGCTGCCCGCCGCCTATATCGGCAAGACCAATGAATGGGAATCGGCGCTATTGACCGCCGGCGTCAGCGCGAGTTTCTACGAGAGTTATCAGGAAGCCACCGAGCAGAACGTCGTCGAGTATCTGGCGTTCTCGCCGTCCAATCCCTCTTCGATCAAGAACTGCATCGAGGCGGCGCGGCTCAATTCGCGCTCGGTACGCACCGCGCTGACGAGCGAGATGTGGGACACCATCAACTCGGCCTGGATCGAGTTGCAGGAGGTCTGGGGCAAAGGCACTTCCAGCCGCGAGGAACTCGCGAAATTCCTGCGTTTCGTGCAGGAGACTTCGCTGCGCTTCGACGGCTCGGCCTACCGGACCATGCTACGCAACGACGCCTACTGGTTCTCGCGCCTCGGGCTGCATCTAGAGCGCGCCGACAACACCGCGCGCATTCTAGACGTGAAATACCACGTGCTGCTGCCGGAGGAGGAGCATGTCGGCGGCCCGCTCGACTATTACCAGTGGACCTCGATTTTGCGCTCGGTCTCGGCGCTGACGGCCTATCACTGGGTCTATCGCGAGACGCTGAAACCGTGGCTGATCGCCGACTTGCTCATCCTCAACGACACGCTGCCGCGGTCGCTGGCGAGCTGCTACAGCAACCTGGTGCGCAATCTCGACCAGATCGGCGTCGCCTATGGCCGCCAGGGCGCCTCCCAGCGTCACGCCCGCGGCGTCCGCAACCGGCTTGAACACAGCCATATGGACGATATCTTCCAGCACGGCGTCCATGAATTCATTCAGGAATTCATTTCGGACAACGCCCGGCTGGGAGAGATCATCACAAAGCAATATTTGATTTAGCGATTTTTGGATGAACACCACCAAGCACCGTCATGGCCGGGCTTGTCCCGGCCATCCACGTCTGCTTTGAGAGAGAGAGAGACGTGGATGCCCGGGACAAGCCCGGCCATGACGATCCCGACCCGGTTCCACCATGCGCCTGCGAATTGCCCATACCACCAGCTATCGCTACGAACCGCCCGCCTCCGGCGTGATCCAGATCCTGCGCATGACGCCCGGCAGCCATGACGGGCAGTATGTCGCGGAATGGCAGATCGACGTCTCCACTGACTCGCGGCTTGACACGCATCAGGACGCGTTCGGCAACGTCACCCATGTGCTCACCCACGGGCCGACCGCCGATCTCACCATCCATGTCGAGGGCCTGATCGAAACCCACGACACCGGCGGCGTGCTGCGCGGCACCGACGAGCGTTTTCCGCCCGGCCTGTTCCTGCGTACGACTCCGCTTACCGAGGTCAATCCGGCGATGGCGACGTTTGCCCGCGAGATGCGGGCGGAGTCCGACAACGACGTGCTCGGCTTCCTGCATGCGCTGATGGTGCAGATCAACGAGCATATGACGTTCGACGAAGACCCCACCAATTCGGGCACGTCCGCGGCGGAAGCCTTCGCTCTCAGGCGCGGCGTCTGCCAGGACTACGCGCATATCTTCATCGCCTGCGCGCGTACCGGCGGCATCCCCGCCCGCTTCGTCTCCGGGCATTTCCTTCGTTCCGACGGCACCACGCAACAGCAGGCAGGTCACGCCTGGGCAGAAGCCTATGTGCCTGACCTGGGCTGGGTCGGCTTCGATCCCGCCAACGGCATCTGCACCACAGACGCCCATGCCCGCGTCGCCATCGGCCTCGACTATCTCGGCGCCGCCCCCGTGCGCGGCACCCGCTACGGCGGCGGCGCGGAAACGCTGACGGTCGCGGTCAAGGTTGAGCAAGCCGGGCGGCCGGGACAGTGGCAGAGCCAGCAGTAGACAATCTTGATATACGCATCCACCGATCGTCATTCCGGGGCTCGCGAAGCGAGAACCCGGAATCCATCGCGACATTTGCTCGGTGGTGAGTTGGTCGTCCGTTAAGAAGCTGAATTGAGCGGGGCTGGACAGGCGAGCGTTCGCGATA
>CADEDX010000339.1 GCA_902826195.1 uncultured Bradyrhizobium sp.
TCGATGATCTGCTCGGCCGGCACCATGCGCACCGACGAGCCGCCGGGGATGACAGCTTTCAGGTTGTCCCAGCCGCCGCGGATGCCGCCGCAATGCCGCTCGATCAGTTCGCGGAACGGAATCCCCATCGCCTCTTCGACGTTGCAGGGGCGCTCGACATGGCCGGAAATACAAAACAGCTTTGTGCCGACATTGTTCGGCCGGCCGATCGCGGCAAACCACGCCGCGCCGCGCCGAAGGATGTCAGGCGCGACCGCGATGGATTCGACGTTGTTGACGGTGGTCGGGCAGCCATAGAGGCCGACATTCGCCGGGAATGGCGGCTTCAGCCGCGGCTGGCCCTTCTTGCCTTCGAGCGACTCCAGCAGCGCGGTTTCTTCGCCGCAGATATAGGCACCGGCGCCATGCGCGACATAGATGTCGAACGGCCAGCCATTAACGTTGTCCTTGCCGACCAGTTTGGCGTCGTACGCCTGATCGATCGCGGCCTGCAGGTGCTCGCGCTCCCTGATGAACTCGCCGCGCACATAGATGTAGCAGGCATGCGCGTTCATCGCGAAGCTGGCCAGCAGGCAGCCTTCGACCAGAAGATGCGGATCGTGCCGCATGATCTCGCGGTCCTTGCAGGTGCCGGGCTCGGACTCGTCGGCGTTAACGACAAGGTAGCTCGGCCGGCCGTCGGTCGATTCCTTGGGCATGAACGACCATTTCAGCCCGGTCGGGAAGCCCGCGCCGCCGCGGCCGCGCAGGCCGGAGGCCTTCATCTCGTTGATGATCCAGTCGCGGCCCTTGTCGATGATCGCTTTTGTGCCGTCCCACGCGCCGCGGCGGCGCGCGCCCTCCAGCCCCCAGTCGTGGAGGCCGTAGAGGTTCTTGAAGATGCGATCCTTGTCGTCGAGCATGACTTGAATTCCCGGGATCAACGATTGGATTGCGCGTAGGCGAGGCCCGCGGCGCATCCGCCGAAGGTGATCGCCCACAGCAGGCTGGATTCGAGGGTTGCGTTCAACCCGTAACGCTGCAGCAGGAAGATAAACGCGGCCGCCGCAACGGTGTGCATGGCGATATAGCGCCAGTTCTTCATCGCGATGACCCCTACCTGCCCGCCCACGGGCCATGTGCCGTTACGCGTCATGTGGTTTCCTTCAGCGTCGTCGGCCCGCCCACCGGTGCCGAGAACTGACGGTCGATCTGCGGGCCCGGCTTCGGCGGGTTGCCGGACGCAAAGCCGTCCAGCACCTTGCCGAGGCTTTCCTTGGTGAGATCCTCGTAGGTGTCCTTCCAGATCAGCACCATCGGCGCATTTACGCAGGCGCCTAGGCACTCGACCTCTTCCCAGCTGAAATTGCCGTCCTTCGAAAGTTCGAAGGGATCGTGATGGATGCGGCTCTGGCACACCTTGATGATGTCCTCGGCGCCGCGCAGGCGGCAGGGCGTGGTGCCACAGACCTGCACATGGGCCTTCTTGCCGACCGGCTGCAGCTGGAACATCGTGTAGAAAGTCGCCACTTCCAGCACGCGGATGTAGGGCATTTCCAGGAGGTCGGCGACGGCGCGGATCGCGGCTTCCGACACCCATCCCTCGTGCTGCTCCTGCACGCGCCACAGGATCGCGATCACCGCGGACGCCTGCCGGCCCGGCGGATATTTTGCGATCTGCGCCTTGGCCCACGCGAGGTTCTCATCCGAGAACGTAAAGCTCGCGGGCTGCAATTCCTTCGGTGCGAGGCGGCGGACGGACATCGTTCAGTCTCTCATTGCACGCGGCGTCCGGCTTTCGCATTGAGCGCATCGATCCGGGCGAGCCAGAATGCGCTTGCGGTGCCGAACACGTTGTAGCCGACATGGGTTGAAACCTTGATCCGGTCGAGAATTGAAAGGTCGGTCACGGTTTCAAGGCGATTGCTGCGCGGATCGTAGACGATCAGCTTCAGCGGGGTCTGTTCAAGAATATAGCGCGAGACGGTATGCTGCGGATCGTTGCCGTGCTCCTCGCACAACAAGACGCTGTCGGCCTGCATCAGCCGCGCGCCGCCCTTCATGGCCTCGATCTCGACGCCCTCGACGTCGAGCTTGATCAGGAATCTGCCGTCAGGAGCGACCTTGCCGTCATCGAGCAGATTGTCGAGCGCGAGAACCGGCACCTCCTCGCCGCCCGACTGGTCGCCGGCGATCGAAAACGCCTCATGCTTGGTGCCGGACAGCCGGGCGGTGCCACGCGCCGCGCCGATCGCGCATTTCACCGTCTCGAAGCGATTGCCGTTGATCCGCGCGTTGTTGGCAAGCTTTGGATAATTCTGTCCCGACGGCTCGATCGCGATCGCCTTGTGCGAACCGAACGGCTTGCTCGACACCAGCACCGACCAGTATCCGTAATTGGCGCCGCAATCGAGCAGCGTGTAGTCGACGTCGGCGGAATCCCGGAATAGCAGCTCGAGTTCGTCCTCGTAATGATAGGTGCGGTTAAGCAGCTTGCTCCAGTAGCCGTCGCCATAGGGAAACTCGAAAACGGCGTCCGGGTTGAGTTTGACCTGGATGCCGCGCTTGGGGAGCGTCGTGCGCAACAGGTTGGCGCACATGTTGTAGCCGCGATGCGAGAAATTCGCGCCCACTTTTGACCCCAGCACGAGCGCCACCGCGGCCAAACGCTCCCACGCGTTCGCGCCCGCAAGCACGCCCGATGCCCGGTCAAACTGAATGGGCGCCTGCGCCATTACCGATCGACCTCTCCGAACACGATGTCGAGCGAGCCGAGAATCGCCGAGACGTCGGCGAGCAGATGGCCTTTGCAGATGTGATGCATCGCCTGCAGATGGGCAAAGCCCGGCGCGCGGATCTTGCATTTGTAGGGCTTGTTGGTGCCGTCGGCGACCAGGTAGACGCCGAACTCGCCCTTCGGCGCCTCGACCGCGGCGTAGACCTCGCCGGCCGGCACGTGGAAGCCCTCGGTGTAGAGCTTGAAGTGATGGATCAGCGCCTCCATCGAGCGCTTCATCTCGCCGCGGCGCGGCGGCGCCACCTTGTTGTCCTCGACCACCACCGGCCCCTGCCCGTCGGGCGCGCGCAGCTTGGCAATGCACTGCTCCATGATGCGCACGGACTGGCGCATCTCTTCCATGCGGATGCAGTAGCGGTCGTAGCAGTCGCCGTTCTTGCCGATCGGAATGTCGAAATCCATCTCGGCGTAGCACTCATAGGGCTGCGACTTGCGCAAGTCCCAGGCCGCGCCGGAGCCGCGCACCATCACGCCCGAAAAACCCCACTCCCAGGCTTCCTTCAGCGAGACGACGCCGATGTCGACGTTGCGTTGCTTGAAGATTCGGTTGCCGGTCAGAAGCGTCTCGAGGTCTGCGACGACCTGCAGGAACGGCTCGCACCAGGCGTCGATATCGTCGATCAATTTTGGCGGCAGGTCCTGATGCACGCCGCCGACGCGAAAGTAGGCCGCGTGCATGCGCGAGCCGGAGGCGCGCTCGTAAAACACCATCAGCTTTTCGCGCTCTTCAAAACCCCACAGCGGCGGGGTCAGCGCACCGACGTCCATCGCCTGCGTGGTAACGTTAAGCAGATGCGACAGGATGCGGCCGATCTCGCAATACAGCACGCGGATCAACTGCCCGCGCCGCGGCACCGTGATGCCGAGCAGCTTTTCCGCCGCGAGGCAGAACGCATGCTCCTGGTTCATCGGCGCGACGTAATCGAGCCGATCGAAATACGGGATCGCCTGCAGATAGGTTTTCTGCTCGATCAGCTTTTCGGTGCCGCGATGCAGAAGGCCGATATGCGGATCGACACGCTCGACGACTTCGCCATCGAGCTCCAGCACGAGGCGCAACACGCCGTGCGCGGCCGGATGCTGCGGACCAAAGTTGATCGTAAAGTTACGAAGATTCTGCGGTTGCTCGTTCATGGTCAGGCCTTCGGCTCAGCCTTCTCGTCGCCCGGCAGCGGATAGTCCGCGCCCTCCCATGGCGAGAGGAAATCGAATTTTCGGAATTCCTGGTTGAGGCGGACGGGCTCGTAGAGCACGCGCTTCTCCTGGTCGTCGTAGCGAACCTCGACGAAGCCGGTGAGCGGAAAGTCCTTGCGCAGCGGATGGCCGTCGAAACCGTAATCCGTCAGCAGCCGCCGCATGTCGGGATGGCCGGTGAAGATCACGCCGTAGAGATCGTAGGCCTCGCGCTCGAACCAGTCGGCGCCGGGGAATACGTCGATGATCGACGGCACCTGCGTGGTCTCGTCGGCCTCGGCGCGAATACGAACACGCTCGTTCAGGGTCGGCGACAGCAGGTGATAGACCACGTCGAAGCGCTTCTCGCGGCCGGGATAGTCCACGGCCGTCACGTCGGTGAAGTTGACGAAGCGCAGCGCCGGATCGTCGCGCAGGTGCTTCATCACCTCGACGATCTTCGTCGCTTCGACCGTGACGGTTAGCTGGTTGAACGCGACCGCATGGGCGGAGGCCGCACCCGGAAGCGCGCTAACAATCGTCTGCCCAAGGGCGTCGAGTTTGCCGTCGTCCATTCCCTAAAACCTTAGCGTTCGATGGTCCCGATGCGCCGGATCTTCTTCTGCAGCAGCAGCACGCCGTACAGCAGCGCTTCCGCCGTCGGCGGGCACCCGGGCACGTAGATATCGACCGGCACGATGCGGTCGCAGCCGCGCACGACCGAATAGGAATAGTGATAGTAGCCGCCGCCATTGGCGCACGAGCCCATCGAGATGACGTAGCGCGGCTCGGGCATCTGGTCGTAGACCTTGCGCAGCGCCGGCGCCATCTTGTTGGTCAGCGTGCCCGCCACGATCATGACGTCGGACTGCCGCGGCGAGGCGCGCGGCGCGAAGCCGAACCGCTCGACGTCGTAGCGCGGCATCGACACCTGCATCATTTCGACCGCACAGCAGGCCAGGCCGAACGTCATCCACATCAGGGATCCCGTGCGCGCCCACGTGATCAGGTCATCGGCGGTGGCGACGAAGAACCCCTTGTCGGACAGTTCGTGATTGAACTCGAGGAAGAACGGGTCATTGGCCCCGACCGGCTTACCGGTCGACGGGTCAAGAATGCCCTTCGGGGCCTGCGCGATCGCAGGCGAAGCGCCAGTTGCGGTCGGGCTCAATCCCATTCGAGCGCGCCTTTCTTCCATTCGTAGGCAAAGCCGACCGTGAGGACGGCCAGGAACACCATCATCGACCAGAAGCCGGTGGCCCCGAGCTTGCCGAAGGCGACCGCCCACGGAAACAGGAACGCCACTTCTAGGTCGAAGATGATGAAGAGGATCGCGACCAGGTAGAACCGCACATCGAACTTCATGCGGGCGTCGTCGAATGCGTTGAATCCGCATTCATAAGCGGAGAGCTTTTCGGGGTCCGGCTGCTGGAACGCGACCAGGAACGGGGCAATCAGAAGCGCCAGACCGATCAGGCTCGAGACGCCGATAAACACGACAAGTGGTAGATAATTCTGCAGGATGCCGGACATCGGCGGTGCCTTTTCCTGCGGATTTGACCGCAGATTCGGTTATTGGAATTATTCTTGGCTTAGCGCAGCGCAACAGAGGGCGCAAGACAAGCCAACTTGACATCAGTCCCCGCTGTCGGCACGCCGATGGAAGGCGAAAAGGTGTTGCGTTCCTGCCTCGCTGGGCCGACGCGGTTGCCGGATCGTGCGGAATTTTAGTGCAGCTCCTTCTCGTCGGCGAGATTCGGGCAGCCGTGTCCGTGAGCCGATCGATCTGGTCGAGCAGCACCCTGAACTCGTCCTTGCCGAGCTGTTCCAGAAGCCGCCGATTGCGCTCCTGCGCACCGGCGACAATGGTGTCATGCGCCGCCAGCCCGGCCTTGGTCAGACAGACCAGCGTCTCGCGATTGTCACGCGGATTGATTTCCTTGGCGACCAGCTTGCGCCTGACCAGTTCCGCCAGTGCGCGGCTGATCTGCCCCTTTCCATGCCGACCGCTTCCGCCAGCCGGATGACGCTCATCGGCGGCCGCCGGCCCAGCGAGGCGACGAGGCCGAACTCGACCGAGGAAAGCCCTGCCAGCCGCTTGTAGCGCAGGATTGCGCCACGCTTGAGCAGGTTGGCCAGCACCATCAGCCGCGACGATATCATCGCGGTGATCGCCGCCAGGACGCCGTCGATATTGCCTGCGACACGTGCAGGCGTGGTCGGCTTTCTTGGCTTCTGGGTCATCGTAAGACCTCTGCCAACAAAGCGGTCCGATGCCAAGGTCCGGCCGGTTTCCAATCGCGCAAGCGGATCGGGCGATAGATGATCGATATCGTTGATATTGTCATCAATCTACTTTTCACTTCGATCGCGAACGAACGCGGCGCCGACAGCCGCGGCGGGAGGAAGCGGTATGAGCATTACCCAGCGGGATCGCGATCTCGGGACCGGCTACGCCATGAAGCCGTCCACGACCCGGAGCGAACTGACTTCGGTCGGTCGAGGCACGCCGATGGGCGAGCTGTTACGGCGCTACTGGCACCCGGTCGGCCTCCTCAACGACGCCGCCGATATCCCCAGAAAAGTGCGCGTGCTGGGCGAAGACCTGGTGCTGTTTCGCGACCGGCACGGCCGCGCCGGCCTGCTGCACGCCCGTTGCTGCCATCGCGGCACCACGCTGTACTACGGCAAGGTCGAGGAAGACGGTATCCGCTGCTGCTATCACGGCTGGAAGTTCGACACAGAGGGCCGTTGCCTCGAACAGCCCTGCGAGCCCGAGGGCGGCCTGTTCAAGGACAAGGTGCGCCAGCCCTGGTATCCCGTGCAGGAACGCTACGGGTTGATCTTCGCCTATCTTGGACCGGCCGAGAAGAAGCCGGCCCTGCCGCGTTACGAATGCCTGGAAAACATGGACGACGGCGAGTTCGTCGAGGCCGACGATTCCTCCATCGGCGGTGGCGGACCCGTGATCATCCCCTGCAACTGGCTGCAGCATTTCGAGAACGTGGTCGATCCCTACCACGTCCCGGTGCTGCACGGATCGTTCTCAGGCCCGCAATTCACTAACATGATGGCCTCGATGCCGGAGGTGAGGTTCGAGATGTCGCCGCGCGGCGTCACCGTGCGCTCGATCCGGCATCAGGACGACGGCAAGGTGTTTTACCGTGTGACGGAAGCCGTCCTGCCCACGCTGCGTGGTGCCCAATCCGCGCGTTGCGCAATTCGCCCGCGTCGAATCGATCGGCTGGACGCTGCCGATCGACGACACCTCGTTCCGGATCTAGGATGCGCTCCAAATTCAACGGAAAATTCTGGTGGGACCTGACCGAGCAGGAGCACCAGCAATTTCCCGGCGATTACGAGGCGCAGGTCGGCCAGGGGCCGGCAACGCTGCATTCAGAAGAACTTTCGGCCAGAGCGACCGCGGCATCCTGATGATCCGGCGAATGCTTAGCGATCAGCTCGAGGCCGTGGCCGCGGGGCGCGATCCGATCGGCGTATCTCTTGATCCGAACGCGCCCCCGGTCGAGTTCGAGCCGGGGAATTTCATTCGCGAGGCGTAACGTCGCCGGTTCGGCGCAAACGACA
>CADEDX010000340.1 GCA_902826195.1 uncultured Bradyrhizobium sp.
AATTCCTACAAGTGAGCCATATACGAAGTGTTGCGACGATCGGTTGAATCCGCTCTGGATCGCCCGGTCAAGCCGGGCGATGACAGTGGTGCGAGTCTAATGTGCCTCGTCCCAGTTATTCGCGGCCCTTGCATCCACCTGCAGCGGCACCGAGAGCAGCACGGCGGGGAACGGTGCGTCCTGCATCACGTGCTGCACCACCGGCAGCGTGGCCGCCACCTCGTCGTCGGGCACCTCGAAGATCAGTTCGTCGTGCACCTGCAGCAGCATCTGCGCCGAGAGTTTTTTTGCCGCCAGCGCGTCTTCCATCCGGATCATGGCGCGGCGGATGATGTCGGCGGCGGTGCCTTGCAGGCGCGCGTTGATCGACGCGCGCTCGTTGAAGGCGCGCACCGAGGCGTTGGAAGCCTTGATGTCGGGATAGTACATCTTGCGGCCGAACAGCGTGGTGACATAGCCGTTCCTGCGGCATGAATCCCGGGTCTCGTCCATGTAGGCGCGGATGCCGGGGAAGCGCTCGAAATATTTCTTGATGTAGGCGGAGGCTTCCTCGCGCGCGATGCCGAGCTGGTTGGCGAGGCCGAATGCCGAAATGCCGTAGATGATGCCGAAATTGATCGCTTTCGCTCGGCGGCGCACCTCGCCCGGCATGTCCTTGATCGGCACGCCGAACATTTCGGAGGCCGTCATGGCGTGAATGTCGAGCCCGTCGCGAAACGCCTGCTTCAGCACGGGAATGTCGGCGATCTCGGCGAGCAGCCGCAGTTCGATCTGCGAATAGTCCGCCGACACCAGCTTGTGGCCCGGTGTGGCGATGAAGGCGCGGCGGATCTTTCGGCCGTCCTCGGTGCGAACAGGAATGTTCTGCAGGTTCGGCTCGTTCGACGACAGCCGCCCGGTGGTGGTCGCGGCCAGCGCGTAGGTGGTGTGAACGCGGTGGGTCTGCGGGTGGACGTATGCCGGCAGCGCATCCGTATAGGTCGATTTCAATTTCGAGACCTGCCGCCACTCCAATATCTTCTTCGGGAATTCATGGCCCTGCTCGGCGAGTTCGTCGAGGATCTGGGCCGAGGTCGACCACGCGCCGGTCTTGGTCTTGGTGCCGCCGGTGATGCCCATCTTGCCGAAGATGATGTCGCCGATCTGTTTTGGGCTGCCGACATTGATCGGCTCGCCCGCGATCTCCTGCAGCTCGGCCTCGACGCGCGCCGCGGTTTGCGCGAAATCGCCCGACAGCCGCGACAGCACCTGACGGTCGATCGAGATGCCGCGCCGTTCCATCCGCGCCAGCACGCTGACCAGCGGCCGTTCCAGCGTTTCATAGACCGTCGTCATGTGTTCGGCGGGCAGCCGCGGCTTCAGCACCCGCTGCAGGCGCAGAATCACGTCGGCGCTTTCGGCCGAATGGGCGGTCGCCTTGTCGATCGCGACCTGGTCGAAGGTCAGCTTGTTCTTGCCGCTGCCGATCAGTTCGCTCTCGGCGATCATGGCATGGCCGAACCAGCGCTCGGCCAGCGACTCCAGCGCATGCGAGTTGCGCCCGGCGTCGAGCGCGTACGACATCAGCTGGGCGTCGTCGATATTGCGCAGCGTGACGCCATGCTGTGCCAGCATCACCGCGTTGAACTTGATGTTGAAGCCGATCTTGAGAATGCCCGGCGATTCCAGCAGCGGCTTCAGCGCGGCCAGCGCATCCCCCGCCTTGATCTGGTCGGGCGCCAGCCCGGCGTCGAACAGGCCAGCCCCGTCGCCGGACTGCCGGTGGGCGAGCGGCACGTAACAGGCATCGTTCGGTGCCAGTGCCAGCGCGATGCCGCAGACATCGGCCTGCATCGGATCGTTCGAGTTCGACTTGACGTCGATCGCGAAGCTACCTGCATCGTAGGCAAGCGCGATCCAGGCCTTGAGTTCGGCGGCGTTGCGGATGGTCTGGTACTTGCTGCGATCGACCGGCAGTTTTCGCGCGGCGGCCTCGCGTGCCGCGGCGAGCGAGATCGGCGTTCCCTTGGGGCTCGCGGCCTTGTCCTGCTTGTCGGCGTCCTTGCCCGGCGCTGTCGCGCCCTTGCCTGGCGGTGTGGCGGACGCGTCGAACAGCGTTGCGCCCTCAGAATAGCCTTCCGGCTTGTCGCCGGATGGCGGCACCGCGAAAACGCTGGCGCCGCTCTTGTTGCCCGCATCGGCTTCGACGTCGGCCGGATCGACGTGCGAATATTCGGCGACGCGGCGAGTGAGGGTGGAGAACTCCATCGCCTTCAGGAAGGCGATCAGCTTGCGGGCGTCCGGATCATGCACCGCGAGATCGTCGAGCGGCACGTCGAGATCGACCTTGTCGTCGAGCAGCACCAGTTGCCGGGAAATTCGCGCCTTCTCGGCGTTCTCGAGCAGGGACTCGCGCCGTTTCGGCTGCTTGATCTCGCCGGCGCGGAACAGCAATTGTTCGAGGTCGCCATATTCCACGATCAACTGCGCGGCGGTCTTGATGCCGATGCCGGGCACACCCGGCACGTTGTCGGTGGAGTCACCTGCCAGCGCCTGCACCTCGACCACCTTCTCCGGCGGCACGCCGAATTTCTCGATCACTTCGGGAATGCCGATCCGGCGGTCCTTCATGGTGTCGTACATCGTGACCTTGTCGGTCACGAGCTGCATCAAATCCTTGTCGGAGGAGACGATGGTGGTGGTCGCGCCGCGCTCGCCGGCCAGCCGCGCATAGGTCGCGATCAGGTCGTCGGCCTCGAAGCCGGCCTGCTCGAGGCAGGGCAGGTCGAACGCGCGCACCGCCTCGCGGATCAGCGCGAATTGCGGGATCAGGTCGTCCGGCGCCGGCGGCCGGTGCGCCTTGTAGTCGGGATAGAGCTTGTTGCGGAACGTGATCTCGGACTTGTCGAAGATGATCGCCAGATGCGTCGGCCGGTCATCCTCGGGCATGTCGCGCAACAGCTTCCACAGCATGTTGCAGAAGCCGAGCACCGCGTTGACCTGCAGCCCGTCGGATTTGCGGTTCAGCGGCGGCAGCGCGTGATAGGCGCGGAAGATGTAGGAGGAGCCGTCGACCAGGAAGACGTGGTCGCCCTTGCCCGGCGTTTTGGCTGGCGCCTTCGCGTCGGCCTTGGCAGGGGTTTTGGCGGGAGCGGGCTTGGCGGCTGTCTTGGGGGCTGATTTCGGCATGGCCGAAATTTAGGAATTTTTTGCGCGGAATGACAGCCTTCCGGGTCGGGTTGGGACCGGATTTTTCTGTTTTCCCCTCATCCTGGAATGAGTTGCATCCATGTTCGTTCCATGCCCCCTTGCTTTCCGTCCGGATCGAAAGGAAGCGCAATGACCACGCAGCTCGACACGCTCATGGAGAAACTGCGGGGCGTCGAGGCCGAGATCGAGGTCGAACTGGCGAAGCGGAGAGAAGAGCTGCGCTTTCATTTCGAGAAGCGAAGGATCGTGTTCGAGCAGGAAGTAGCGCGGCTACACAGGGAGCTGAAGACGCGGCTGTCGCGTTACATCATCGAGGCCAATCCGCTGACGGTGCTGACCGCTCCTTTCATCTACTCATTGATCGTCCCGATCGCGCTGCTCGATCTGGGCGTCATGGCGTATCAGGCGGTCTGTTTCCCGGTGTACCGGATTCCAAAAGTGCGCCGGCGCGACTATCTGGTGTTCGACCGCCATCATCTGGCCTATCTCAACGCGATCGAGAAGTTCAATTGCGCCTATCGCTCCTATGCAAATGGTGCGATCGCGTTCGTGCGTGAAATCGCTTCACGCACGGAAGTCTACTGGTGTCCGATCAAGCATGCCCGCCGCGTGCTGGGTCCGCACCCGCATTATCAGGGGTTTGCCGATTTCGGCGATGCCGAGAGTTACCGTGCCAAGATCCGGCAGTTGGAGGAGGCTGTGAAGATCGAAGGCGCGGGCTGATCTCAAGGCTACTCCGCCGGTTGCAGCGCAGGCGCCGGCTTTTTTGGCGCGATCCAGAAGGCGGCCGGGCGTTCGAACAGGAAGTCGGCGCGCAGCAGGAGCGCCAGCCGCCAGATCAGAACCGCGCCGGCAACGCCCGCGACGGTCACGAGCAGGGAGATGGTTCCGATATCGGTAATCACGCCGGTCTTCAGCAGCAGTGTGCGGGTCACCGCCATCGGCAGGAAAAAGGCGAGATAGATGACGATGGAATGCTCGCCGCACGTCCGCAGGAAGTTGAGCCACTGCATCCGTGCCAACAGCGTGCCCATCACGATGATGGCGCCGGCGCCGGCAAAACCGAGCGCGAGCGAGATCAGCGGCCAATGGCCGACGCCCGACCATACGAGGCCGCCATTGATCAGCGTCCACAGCGCCAGGCCGATCAACGCCAGTGTGGGCTTCTCCCGCGAACGATCCGACAGCGCGAACACATAAGAGGCAAACAGATAACCGGAATAGAAATAGACGAAACGGGCGCAGAATTCATCGATGACCGTCCAGTCGGTGGCGACTTGCGCCGTCTCCAGCGCGGCGGCGACGAGCCAGATGGCCGCGGGGGGAATGCCGCGTGACAGTTTTGTGACGACGAAGAAGATCGGCAGTAGATAGATGAACCACAGCGTGCCGAACGGCTCGACCAGGGACTCCAGGTACAGGGCGCCGACATGCTGCCAGCCGTGTTCGGCGGCGAAGCCGGGCGCCTTGAAGCCGAATTGGATCGTCATCCACAGCACATAAAAATATGCGAAATGCGCCACTTTGCGATCGAGATAGGTGCGCCAGTCGCGGTCGATCACGACGGCAAGGAACAGGCCCGAAATCAGGAAGAAATCCGGCATCCGGAACGGCTGCGCGAACATCACGACCGCATGCATGAAACCGGTCTCGCCGGCCGCTTTTTCCACACCCAGCACCGAATGCATCATCACCACCATGACGATGCAGATGCCCTTGGCGTAATCTACCCAGTCGATGCGGGTGGAACGTTCGGTGACGGCTGTGCCGTTTATGGTCATCGGTGTCCCTTTTCGGCGCGGCGCGGCCGCATCTTCGGCCTGATCCGTTGCTTTCTCCTTTATCCATACAATCGGTATGCCGGGTTACTTCCGCTTTTCCGGTTTCCCCTTTGCTGAAAAATGCTCTAAGACGCCCGCAAAATCTCGATCGGCGTTAACCATCAAATACGGGTAGTCTTCATGCGGATCGCCATGATTGGCACGGGTTATGTCGGACTGGTATCCGGCGCCTGCTTTGCGGATTTCGGTCACCAGGTCACCTGCGTGGACAAGGACGCGGGGAAGATCGAAGCCCTGCACCGCGGTAAAATCCCGATCTTCGAACCTGGGCTCGACGCGCTGGTGGCGTCCAACGTCAAGGCCAAGCGGCTGGATTTCACCACCGACCTGACCAAACCGGTTGCGGAAGCCGACGCCGTGTTCATCGCGGTAGGCACCCCGTCGCGGCGCGGCGACGGCCATGCCGACCTGACTTACGTTTACGCCGCCGCGCGCGAGATCGCGGCCGCGCTGTCGGGCTTTACCGTCGTCATCACCAAATCGACCGTGCCGGTCGGCACCGGCGACGAGGTCGAGCGGTTGATCCGCGAGACCAATTCGTCGGCCGACGTCGTGGTCGCCTCCAATCCGGAGTTCTTGCGCGAGGGCGCCGCGATCCGCGACTTCAAATTCCCCGATCGTATCGTGGTCGGCACCTCGGACGAGCGCGGGCGCAAGGTGCTTGGCGACGTCTACCGCCCGCTGTCGCTCAACCAGGCGCCGCTGATGTTCACGGCGCGGCGCACGGCGGAACTGATCAAATACGCGGCGAACGCCTTCCTCGCCACCAAGATCACCTTCATCAACGAGATGGCGGATCTCGCCGAAAAGGTCGGCGCCGACGTGCAGGAAGTGGCGCGCGGCATCGGGCTCGATAACCGCATCGGCACGAAATTCCTGCATGCCGGCCCGGGTTTCGGCGGCTCCTGTTTTCCCAAGGACATCCGCGCGCTGGTCAAGGTCGCGCAAGACCATGACGTGCAACTGCGCATCGTCGAGTCCGTGCTCGGCGTCAACGACAACCGCAAGCGCGCGATGGCGCGAAAGGTCTCCAACGCGGCGGGCGGCAGCCTGCGCGGCAAGACGGTCGCCGTGCTCGGCCTCACCTTCAAGCCGGATACCGACGACATGCGCGAGGCGCCGTCGATCCCGCTGGTCACCGGCCTGCTCGACATGGGTGCAAAAGTGCGTGCGCATGATCCGGTCGGCATGGAGCAGGCGCGCAAGGAATTGCCCGACATCGAATATTGCGATGACCCCTACGACTGCGTGAAGGGGGCCGACGCCATGGTGATCGTCACCGAATGGGTGCAATACCGCGCGCTCGACCTGGACCGGATCAAGGACGCAATGGCAAAGCCCGTGGTGGTCGATCTGCGCAACATCTATCGCGCCGATGACATGGTGGCCCACGGTTTTACCTACGACAGCGTCGGGCGGGCGGCGGAACCGAAGATATAGAAGCATAATGGCAGTTTCCGTCATGGCCGGGCTTGTCCCGGCCATCCACGTCTTGTTTTCTGACGATGAAGAAAGACGTGGATGCCCGGCACAAGGCCGGGCATGACGACGTGGTGACACCTTGCCTCTCACCTTCGACACCTCACTGCCGATCGACGCGGTGCTCGACGAACTCGGGCGCACGCTCGCCGTCAGTAACACCGCCGTGCTGGTGGCGCCGCCCGGCGCCGGCAAGACCACGCGGGTGCCGCTGGCGTTGTTGGACGCGCCCTGGCTGAACGGCAAAAAGATCATCATGCTGGAGCCGCGACGCATCGCGGCCCGCGCCAGCGCCGAACGGATGGCGCGGACGCTCGGCGAGCGGGCAGGGGAGAGCGTCGGCTACCGCGTTCGCTTCGGCTCGAAGATTTCGCGTGCGACGCGGATCGAGGTCGTCACCGAGGGCATTTTCGCGCGGCAGATTCTCGACGACCCCGAATTGTCCGGTGTTGCCGCCGTGCTGTTCGACGAATTTCACGAACGTTCGCTCGATGCCGATCTGGGCCTGGCGCTGGCGCGCGACGCGCAAACCGGCCTTCGGGAGGATCTCCGAATCCTCGTGATGTCGGCGACGCTCGACGGCGCGCGCGTCGGCAAATTGCTCGGTGACGCGCCGATCGTGGCCAGCGAAGGCCGCGCCTTTCCGGTGGAGACGCGCTATCTCGGCCGCAAGGCGGATGCGCCGGTCGAGCGGCAGATGGCGGACGCAATCGCCACCGCGCTCCGCGCCGATCCCGGCTCGGTGCTGGCGTTCCTGCCGGGCGCTGCCGAAATCCGCCGTACACAGAATTTTCTCTCCGAACGTGTTCACGATGCCAGTATCGAGATCGTGCCGCTGTTCGGCGCGCTCGACGCCGCCGTGCAGGACCGCGCCATTGCGCCGGCGCCGAAAGGCCAGCGCAAGGTCGTGCTAGCGACCTCGATCGCCGAGACATCATTGACCATCGAGGGGGTGCGCATCGTCGTCGATTCCGGCCTGGCGCGGGTGCCGCGCTACGAACCTGACATCGGCC
>CADEDX010000341.1 GCA_902826195.1 uncultured Bradyrhizobium sp.
GTAGAGTTCGTCCGGCGTCGGATTGCGCGGATGGTTGCCCCTCAGCGCCCACAGAACCGCGCCAGAAATGAGCAGCAAAGCTAGCGCGGTGCCGCCGGCAAGAGCCTTGCGGGAAAGCCGCGCGATCCTGCGGCGCTCTGCACGCAGACGCAAGGCCTGCGCGGGATCGTCAGGTGATAGCCCTGGTCCAGATGCAGGGCCGAGGTTCTCGCTTGGGCCATTGTGCGTCATGATCGCCTCCCGTCGGACCTGACAATTCGGACTTTCTGCTGCTTGTCTGCGCCAAGGCGAAGCTCGGCCGCGGCGAACAGACGATCGGCGATCAGGACATTCCTGTAGATGCGATAGTTGACGAGTTCGGGCTTGCCGTCCTGGCCGATCACGAACAGCGGCGGCATTTCGCCCTGGCCGATCCCGGGCGAGAATTCGATGTAGACCTTGCGACCGTCGTCATACGCGTTGACTGGCCGCCAGGGCGGATTGTCGCCTTCGATGACGTAGCGGTAGCGGCGCTGATCCATCTCCGGGATGACCGGCATTGGTGGGAAAGCCTTGGAGCGGCTGGATTGGTCTTCCGGGTAATACCAGGCGACCGACGGCATGTATGGCTTTTCGCGAGAGCGGAGTTCGATCAGATAGGTTCGCCGATCGGTGTTGACGACAAGATTCGTCTCGATGGCGGGCCGTGTTGGCTTGACCATGATGTGAACGCGCCTGGTATCACCGCTGCCGCTCTCAGTGTCGGCGACGATCCAACGCACGGTATCGCCGGCCGCGAGCGGCCCCGAACCGGTCAATTGTTCGCCCGGTTCGAGCGCGATATCCGTAATCTGCCCGGGCGAGACATAGATTTGATAGAGCGCGCCGGGGCTATAGGGAAAGACCTGGACGGCGTTGAAATACCCTGCTCGCCGCGGCTGGACACGCGCCACATCATTGGCGATCTCGACGCGACCGGTCGGGTCGTTTGCCTCTGCTTCACCCTTGTTGCCGCCACGAGCTGGAGTCCAGGCCGGAGGGACATGCAAGGGACGCGCGTGGTCATCCGCCGGCATCGGGAGATCGGGAGATGGCGGCACCTCATCATCATAGCTGATCTGTGGCGGCTTGAAGGTCGTGCAGCCGGAGAGCGCGACCGTGAGAAGAAAAGCGAGACGTAAGGGCGCTCGTTTCCATTCGGGGTGCGCGGATCGCGGGACGGGTTTTCTCACTAACCGAGCTCCTTTGACCAGTTGATGGCATTGACGTAGACGCCCAGCGGATTCTTGCGGAGACGATCGGCATCGCGAGGGGTTTCGATGACGACGGAAAGAATCGCGGTCCAGCGCTCGGTCGCGGCCAGCTGGCCGCTGTCGTAGCGGCGCTCGGCCCATGCGACCCGAAAGCTTCCGGGCGAGGCCCGAATGACACTGGATAACTCGATCGCCACTTGCGTGTTGCCGAGCTTTGCGAAGGGATCGTTGTTACGGGCGTAGTCATTCAGTGCCGCTGCGCCACGATCGGTCGTGAAGTCGTAAGCTCTTAGCCAATTTTGCCGCAGGACAATGGCGTCCGATGGAAGGCCTCGCACATCTTCGATGAAGCGGCCGAGATGAAACGCGATTTGCGGATCGGTCGGCTGATAGAAAGGACTCGCCGGCGCGACTGCCTGGGCCTGACCGAGATGATCGATCTCCACCACCCATGGCGTGACGGTGCCTTTGGTGGACTGCGAGAGGAGGCCGGCGGCGAGCCCTGCCGACAGCAACAGACATCCGAATGCCATCAACCGCCAGTTTCTGGCCTGAACGCGCGCTGACCCGATGCGCTCATCCCAGACCTGGGCTGCCTTCTGGTAAGGCGTCACCGGCTCTGGCGTGCGGCCGTAATGAACGGATGGTCGTTTGAACATCACTGCCCTCCCTCGGACAGGTCGACGGAGGATCCGCCACCAGAGCCATCACCGCTGCGGACCGCGTGGGTCGCAGCAGATGCACCCTGGCTCACCGCCTGCGCACGTTTCATCCGGCGCGCCCAGGCCGGAGGCGCGTCCGCCGTTGACGAGCCACCGCCTACCCCGGCTGCCATGCGGCGCAGCGGGCTGACGATCGCCGAGCCGCCTGCGCTGGCGACACCACTCAAGCCTCCGGCTCGGTAAGCACTCGCCGCTCCTGTCGCTACCGTGGCTGCGCCACGGGCGCCGCCTACGAGCGCACCACCTGCTAGTCCAGCGCCGCCTGCCGCGAGACCGGCGCCAGCGACGATGGCGCCCCCTGCGGCCAGGCCAGTGCCGACCGCGGCGCCGGCACCGAGCTGCGGTCCACCGGATACGATGCCATTGGCAATGCCGGGCCCAAAGATGCCGAGGCCGAGAAGGGAAAGTGCCCCAAGCACGAGCGCCATGGCGTTGTCGATGGTCGGCTGGTTGCCGGCAAATCCTGCCGTGAATTGCGCAAACAGCGTCGAGCCGATGCCGACGATGACGGCAAGCACCAGAATCTTGATCCCGGAAGAAATCACGTTGCCGAGCACGCGCTCGGCGGCAAAAGCGGTCTTGCCGAACAGGCCAAACGGGATCAGCACGAAGCCAGCGAGCGTCGTCAGCTTGAACTCAATCAGGGTGATGAAGAGCTGGATGGCCAGAATGAAGAAAGCCAGCAGCACCACGATCCAGGCGAACAGCAGCACCACGATCTGGATAAAGTTCTCGATGAAGCCGACATACCCCATCAGTCCCCAGGCCGACTCGAGGAGTGGTCGTCCGGCATCAAGGCCAACCTGGGCGATCTTTCCCGGCCTCAAAAAATCGGCTGAGGAAAGGCCGGTGCCCGAGGCTTTCAGACCCAAACCGGCAAAGCTTTCGAAGATGATGCGGGCCAGGCTATTCCAATTGCCGATCAGAAAGGCGAAGACGCCGACAAAGAGAGTCTTCCTGACAAGGCGCGCCAGGATGTCCTCGTCTGCGCCCCATGCCCAAAACAGGCCGGCCAGCGTGAGATCGATGGCCGCCAGCGTCGCGGCGAGATATCCGACTTCGCCTCCGAGCAGCCCGAAGCCGGAATCGATGTAGCGGGTAAAGGTTTCCAGAAACTGGTCGATAATGCCCGTGCCGCTCATCGCTTATTCCTTTCCAGACTGCGGACCTGAATCATGCGGCCCGAGCCTGGGCCCGCGGTCGTGCTCAGAGGGAATGAACAATGGCGATTTGCCGTGAGAAGTGGCGCCTTCCGAGGAAGTTGGAGATGTCTGCCTGAGGAATTGACGGCGTTTCTCAGCCCAAGCCTTGCGGCATTCCGACAGAGCCTGTTTCTGCTCTGAGGTCACGGAGCGGCACTCCGCAAGTTTTGCCGGCAACGGATCCGACGCTTGGTCAGGGGACGTGGCGGATGTGGTTTGGTTTTCGTCGTCACGCAGGCGAATTGCACAGGCCGCGACGGTAAGGACGACGAGCATCATTGCCGCCAGTGTTGGCAGCCTGTCGATTTTTGACTTCTTCATCAGTGAAACATCCGAACGGCTGTGGGTTGATATCCCTGGCCCGGGCTCAGGAAGCGGCGCAGCTGCTCCCTGCTCTGGTCCTGCGCGGCGGCACGCTGGGCAGACTCCAGGTTCTGTGCGCGCCCATGAGCCGCGACGACCGCCGTGAGGTCGGCTAGCTGCTGAGCTAGCAAGGCCAGGAGCTGATTGCCGGCCTGGCTCGCTTGTAGAGCCCCGGTCGCGCCCTGGCTCGACGTGACAAGGGCAGACATCTCGGTACGGTTGGTATCGAGGTTGCCGACGACCGTGGCCTGCGTCCGCATGGCATCCTGCAGGCCGACAAGCGCGTTCTGCCAGCGCGTTTGCGCGTTTACGATCAACGCCTGATCCGAGATACTGGATGTTGCCGGCGCGTAGGTCGTTGAAAACGCACGATCAATCTGCCCGACGTCGTAAGCGATGCGCTGGGCCTGAGCGAGAAGCTGCTGGGTCCGCTGGATCGATTGCTCCAGTTGCAACAACGACGAGAACGGCAGCGTTGCCAGGTTCTTCGCCTGGTTAACGAGCATCTGCGCCTGATTCTGCAGAGACACGATCTGGTTGTTGATCTGCTGCAGGCTGCGAGCGGCTGTCAGCACATTTTGTGCATAGTTGTTGGGATCAAAAACGACCAACTGCGCCGACGCGGGCCTCGAGCTGACTGCAACGATGATCGCGATCATGCTGGCAGTGGCGAGACGGTAGAGGCGGTTCATTTGGGAGCCTCCAATTCGTCGAGATGCGGGATGAGGTCGGTCGCCCAGGAGATGTCGCGCGCCCCGAGCCAGCCGCGCAGAAAGTCCTCACGGCCATGTTCGGCAAGGACCTGTTCGATAAGGGCTTGGTCGGCTTTGGAGGAGGCGGCCGTGAAGGCGAGCGCAACCTCGCCGAGACCGAGCTCGAACAGGCGGTTGCCTCGGCGCGACTGACAGTAGTAGTCGCGCTTCGGCGTTGCGCGCGCCAGGATCTCGATCTGTCGGTCGTTAAGCCCAAAGCGTCGATAGATTGCCGTGATTTGTGGCTCGATGGCACGGTCGTTCGGCAACAAAATGCGCGTCGGGCAGCTCTCGATGATAACAGGCGCGATCGCGGAGCCATCGATGTCAGCCAGCGACTGGGTAGCGAAAATGACGGAGGCGTTCTTCTTGCGAAGGGTTTTCAGCCACTCACGCAGTTGACCGGAAAACCCTTCATCATCGAGCGCGAGCCATCCTTCATCGATGATGAGCAGAGTTGGCCGGCCACCAAGCCGTGCTTCAATACGGTGGAACAGGTAGGAAAGGACAGCCGGCGCAACTGCGGTGCCGATCAGCCCGTCGGTCTCGAAGACCTGGACAGAGGCATCGCCAAGGCGTTCGAATTCCGCATCGAGAAGGCGGCCATACGGTCCCCCAAGGCAATATGGCTGGAGAGCCCGCTTCAAAGCATTGGACTGAAGAAGAACGCAAAAACCCGTCAGGGTGCGCTCCGGGATCGGTGCTGAAGCGAGCGAGGTCAGTGCCGACCACAGATGATCCTTGGTTTCCGGCGTGACTTCGACCCTTTCACGACCGAGGATCGCGGTGATCCACTCTAAAGCCCAAGCGCGCTCGGATGGTTCGTCAATTGCCGCCAGCGGCTGAAGCTCGACGAACTCCGCGGATTCGCCCGAGAGCACGCCGCCGATGTCATGCCAATCGCCCCCCATGGCCATGGTGGCGGCACGTACCGAACAGCCAAAATCGAACGCAAAGATCCGAGCTTCGCCGTAACGGCGGAACTGTAGCGCCATCAGCGCCAACAGCACCGATTTGCCGGCGCCGGTCGGTCCGACTACCAGCGTATGTCCGACGTCTCCCACGTGAAGGGAGAAGCGGAATGGAGTGGATCCCTCCGTCTTGGCCAGAAATAACGGCGGCGCCTTGAAATGGTGGTCCCTGGCCTCGCCCGCCCATACCGCGGACAGCGGGATCATGTGTGCCAAGTTCAGGGTCGAGATCGGCGGCTGCCGGACGTTGGCATAGACGTGTCCCGGCAAGCTGCCGAGCCAGGCCTCGACCGCATTGACCGTTTCAGCCATGCAGGTGAAATCCCGGCCCTGGATCACCTTTTCGACGAGGCGGAGCTTCTCGTCGGCGGTAGCAGGATCGGTGTCCCAGACCATGATTGTCGCCGTGACAAAGGTCTGCCCAATTTGATCCGAGCCCAGTTCCTGCAGTGCGGCGTCGGCATCCATAGCCTTGTTATGCGCATCGGTATCGAGGAGCGCAGACGCCTCGTTGGTCATCACCTCCTTCAGGATTGCGGCCACTGATTTGCGTTTGGCGAACCATTGCCGTCTGATCCTGGTCAGAAGTTTTGTCGCATCCGCCTTATCGAGCATGATCGCCCGGGTCGACCAGCGATAGGCGAATGCGAGGCGGTTCAGGTCGTCGAGAATCCCGGGCGTCGTCGCCGTCGGAAACCCGACGATGGTCAGGACGCGCAAATGCGCTGAACCCAGCATCGGCTCAAGCCCGCCGGTGAGCGGTCGATCGGCAAGCAGCGCGTCGAGATACATCGGGATCTCGGGCACCCTGACGCGATGCCGCTTGGTCGAGACCGTGGAGTGCAGGTAAGTCAGCGTCGCCTCGTCGTCGAGCCAGGCGCATTCCGGCATAAAACCTTCGACGAGTTGCAACACGCGGTTGGTACGGTCCATAAACCAGCGGAGGATCTCTCGTGCATCGGCGTCGACGGTGCGGTTGCTGCCTTCGTAAAGCAGCCGCTCTGCTCTCGCTGTGCCCTCGGCCGGCGGCAGATAAAGAAATGTCAGGAAGTAACTCGACTCGTAATGGGCGCCGGCTTCTTCGAACTGCGCTCTGCGCTCCGCGTCGACCAGGGCGGAAGCTACATCCGGAAAGGTGTTGGGCGGATAAGCTCCCGCGGAATGGCGCTGGGCTTCGACAAAGACTGCCCACCCGGATTCAAGCCGGCGCAGCGCGTTGTTGAGGCGACCCGCAACAGCGACGAGCTCCGACGGGACGGCGCTGTCGAGGTCGGGTCCCCGAAACTTTGCCGTGCGCTGGAACGATCCGTCCTTGTTCAGGATGATTCCTTCATCGACAAGAGCTGCCCACGGCAGAAAATCGGCAAGGCGGGTATTGGAACGGCGGTATTCGGCAAGATTCATCATGGGAGACCTCACGTGTTGAGATGACCGGGGATACGGAGGTGTCGGCGGGCGACCTCGACAAAGTCAGGGTCGCGCTTGGCGGCCCAGACGGCGACCATGTGGCCAACGAACCAAAGCAGGAGGCCGACGACCCAGAGGCGCAGGCCGATGCCGAGCGCAGCGGCGAGCGTGCCGTTAAGAATGGCGACGGACCGTGGCGCGCCGCCCATCAGGATCGGCTCGGTCAGCGCGCGATGTACCGGCGTCACGAAGCCTGGGATCTCGGGATCCATCAGATCACCACTCCACCGCCGAACGAGAAGAACGACAGAAAAAAGCTCGAGGCGGCAAAGGCGATCGACAAGCCAAACACGATCTGGATCAGCCGGCGGAAGCCACCCGACGTGTCGCCGAACGCGAGCGACAGCCCGGTGACGATGATGATGATGACGGCGATGATCTTGGCGACCGGCCCTTCGACCGATTGCAGGATCTGGTTGAGTGGCTGTTCCCACGGCATGTTGGAGCCGGCGGCCCGGGCCGTGCTGGCCGTGATGATGGCTGTTGCGAATATCGGAGCAGCGACGAAATCTCGCCCGCGAGGCAGAGTCATACTCATGATTGGTCCCCTACTGCTGTCAGGCTGTAGTCGCCTGAAGTTCCGAGCCCTGTGACATCAGTGAGTTCGGCCAGACGACGCTCGGCGCCGCGTCCGCAAAGGACGGCGATGACATTGATGGTTTCCGCGATCAGGGCACGCGGCACCGTGACGACCGCCTCCTGGATCAGCTGCTCGAGCCGGCGCAGCGCGCCAAGCGCCGTCCCGGCGTGGATGGTGCCGATGCCGCCGGGGTGGCCGGTCCCCCAGGCCTTGAGAAGATCGAGCGC
>CADEDX010000342.1 GCA_902826195.1 uncultured Bradyrhizobium sp.
TCAAAATCAGAACCGGTAGGCGAGGCCGACCGCCGCGGTGTGGGTGCGCACCTTGACGTGGGCGTTGAAGCGGTCGTCGAACCCGATCCCGACCCCGCCGGGAGTGAAGAAAGTGTGGTTGAGGGTCCCGAGATCGGCGTAGCGGTAATCGACGCGCACGAGCCAGTTGCGGCCGATCATCTGCTCGACGCCGCCGCCGACGGTCCAGCCGACCCTGGTCGACCCAAAGGTTTCGTTGTGAGGATTGCCGAAGCAGAAGGCGTTTCCGGGAACCACGGTGCAATTGGCGTTCAGTTCGAGGCGCTGCCATGCGACGCCGCCGGTGCCGTAGATCAGCGTGGCGGGCGCGATCAGATAACCGAGACGGCCGCGCGCACTGCCGTCCCACGTCTCTTTTACGGCGCCAGTCGGAAGGCCAACCATGGGGGCGCCGAAAAAGAGCCCGGTCGTTCCCGCCAGAGGATTCGCCGTCTTGTTGTTGTCGGCCCACCCGAAGTCGGCCTCGACACCGACGACCCATGATGTCGCGACCTGAAAGTTGTAGCCGAAATAGCCCCCGAACCTCGCCGCGACGCTATCCATAGCGCCGCCGGTGCCAGCTGTCGGAATGAACGCGTTGGCACCGAAACTCGGAGAGACGTTGCTGGTCTGCCAGTCGTTGGCCGCCCAACGGGCCCCGAGCGACACGCCGGCGTAGAATCCCGACCATGACGGCGCGGCTGGCGGCGCCTTCGCCGGCATGTCGGCCGCAAGCGCCGATCCCGCAAGCGCGGCCGCCGCCACCGCAGCCGTTGCAATCAAATAATTCGCCAAGCTCGGCCCCCAATGCAGACACCGATTCGAAAATGAATCGAATCAAAATGATTCGCAGGGTCTCAGGGGCGGCATCCGGTACAATCTCGGCGGGTACCGTCGGCGCGAAAAGTTTCCGGTGTGGCGCGTTAGACACATCGACCGCGCGCATGAGCGCTATCACTGTGAGCATGCGCGAAGTCAGATTCCCCTACTCGCCGCCACCGTCGATCTGCTTGCCCATCAGCGCGATCGCCTTCTGATAGACGCCCGCGGCGTTCCAGGCCTGGATGGCGGCGAAGTTCGGCTCGCCAGGCTGATAGCCGGCGCCGGCCTTCCAGCCGTGTGCCTTCAGGAAGTTGCCGGTCGACATCAGCGCGTTTGCCGAGTTTTCGAGATTGCCGGTGCCGTAAGCCAAAATGGCTTTCGGCATGAACTGCGTCTGCCCGACCTCGCCATGCATCGAGCCGCGCTGGCTCGGCGAGAGCGCGCCGCGATCGATCAGTTGCAGCGCCGCATAGAGATGCTCGGTGAAATATTCCGAGCGGCGGCAGTCGTAGGACAGCGTCGCGATCGAGGCGAGCATGTTCTGGTTGCCGCGCTGGGTGCCGAACCCGGTCTCCATGCCCCAGATCGCCAGCAGCGGCCCCGGCGGCACGCCGGTGCGTTCGCGAATCGAAGCGAACAGCGCGCCCTGCGATTGCTTGAGCTGGCGGCCCTTCGCGACGATGGTCGTTGCGCCGCGCTTGGCGAGGAACTCGTCGAGCGAGAGCTTGAAACTGCGCTGGCCGCGGTCGGCGTTGATGGTCGCCTGCGCGTAGTTGGTCGCCATCAGCGCCTGAATGGTGCCGGCACTGACGCCCTTGGCGCGGGCCTCGCCGGCAAATTCCTGCTTCCACGCGGCATAGCCGGCGGACGAGTTGCCGCATTGGGCGGCGTGGGCCTGGGCGTTGAAGCCTGCGAACAGGGTCAGAGCGGCGCTGAAAGCAAATGCGATGCGATGCATGAACGGCCTATCCTTGGAGGGCACTGCAAAAAGCAGCGGTTTCTAGCACGTCCCTGCCCTCGCTTCGAGGGTGGCGCCCGGAGAGAAGCGCCAAATCTCCTGTGAAAACAGCCATGATTGCGACCAAATTGAACCCGTTGATCGTTCGCCACGACCCTTACACGTCAGCCCCCTTCCCCTTTGATCGCCTCTCCAACATACGGATTTTCCATGAGCTTGCCGCACACCCTGTTCAGGCCCGTTCTCCTCGTGCTCGCGATGTCGCTTGGCGCGATCACGAACGCCGCCGCGCAGACGCGCGACGTGGCCGGCGCGCGGGATTATCCCGGCATCGGCCGGTTCGGCGGCAGCGTCATCACGGGATATCAGGTGAAGGATTTTGACGCGGCGCGCGTGCAGGGCGCGGCGTTCAAGGACGGCCAGCCCACCGACGCGCGGCGGCTGGAGGGCCGCATCACCCGCATCGCCTATCGCACCAATCCCGGCCCCTCGATCCTGGAGGTGTCGCGCAATTTCGAGGCGCAACTGGCGAAGGCCGGATTCGAAAAGCTGCTGGCCTGCGACACCGACGCCTGCGGCGGCATTCCGTTTGCGGAAGCCATCGACGCGCTGCCGATCCCGCAGATGTGGGTGGACGGTTTCAACTACCGCTATTTTTCGGGGCGCAAGGTGGACAGCGGCCGCGAGACCTATGCCGGCCTGATCGTCAGCGAGAACAACCGCGAGATCTATGCGCAGCTCGTGATCGCCGAACTCGGCGCGATCGAGAACAAGATGGTGGACGCCGCCGCGATGGCAAAGGGCCTCGGCGAGGCTGGCCACGTCGCGCTCTACGGCATCTATTTCGACACCGACAAGGCGGCGGTGAAACCCGAAAGCCGCCCGACGCTGGAACAGATCGCCAAGCTGCTCGCGGCCCAGCCGCAGCTCAACGTCTTCATCGTCGGCCACACCGATAACCAGGGCGCTTACGACTACAATCTCGATCTGTCGCGGCGGCGGGCAGAAGCGGTGGCGGCGGAACTGGTGAAGAATTTTCGGATTGCGCAGACGCGGTTGAAGACGGCGGGCGTGGGATTTCTCTCCCCCGTCGGCTCCAATGCCAACGATGCGGGTCGCGCGCTGAACCGGCGGGTGGAGCTGGTGGCGCCGTAAGGCGAAGGAAGCGAGCGCAATTTCCATCTGACCGACATGGCGTGCACCGTGCGCAAGTCGTTCGCGCTGATATCTGATTTATTCCCTTCTCAAGCCGGCAACGTCGGCTACTCTGTGCTTGGCGGTCGGGCCAAACCGACCGGCATAAACAACAAGAAAAGCCAGAGGGGAAACACCATGCGAAGGGGCATCATCGGGGCCACCGCGGTCGTCATCATCGCCGCGCTGACGGGCGCGGCACTGGCGCAGGCGACTGACACCTATCCGGACCGCCCGATCAAGGTCGTCGTTCCCGCTGCGGCCGGCGGTGTCACCGATACGCCGGCGCGGGTCGTGACCAACCGGATGCGCGACACAATCGGGCAAAGCCTTGTCATCGAGAACCAGGGCGGCGCCGGCGGCATTCTGGCGGCGGAGAGCGTCAAGCGCGCCGCGCCTGACGGCTATACGCTGCTGTATGTCAACGCCGCCACCCATGGCCTGCTGCCGGCACTGAAGAAATCGCTGTCCTATGATGCGCTGAAGGATTTTGTGCCGGTCGCAATGGCGGTGCGGGCGCCGCTGGCGATCGTGGTCAAGAGCGACTCGCCGTACAAAACGCTGGCCGACCTAGTGAAGGGTGGCAGCGAAGCCAAGCCGCTGAACTACGGCTCGCCCGGCCCCGGCAACACTTCGCATTTGATCGGGCTGATGCTCACGCAGGAAAGCAAGACGCCGATGCAGGCGGTGCACTATCGCGGCGAGGCGCCGATGATCCAGGACCTGATTTCCGGCCATGTGGATTTCGCCGCCTCCAACATCATTCGCAGCCATGTCGAGGCCGGCACGCTGCGCGTGCTGGCGACGACCGGCGACAAAAGATGGTTTGCCTTTCCGGATGCGCCGACGCTGAAGGAACTGGGCTATACGGCTGAATATTACGCCTGGTCTGGCTTTGTCGCGCCGGCGGGCACGCCGCGGGCGATCGTCGATCGCCTCAACACATCGGCGAACGCCGCGCTGGCGGAGCCCGAGGTGATCAAGGCGCTCACCGCCAACGGGTTCGAGATCGTCGGCGGAAAGCCTGAGGTATTTGCGAAGGCGATGAACGACTATATCCGCGACGTCAGTGCGATCGGCAAGAAGAACAACCTCGAGATCGAATAGGCCAGTCGACCGGCGCAGCACGGCCATGCGCTGCCGGCCTTCGAACTTCCGCCGTGTTTTGCTAGGATGATTTGCGAGCCAATGCAGGCGAAAGCGATGAAAATGAACCAGACGCCCGATCCGTTGCGACGCCACGTGTTCGGATTTTTCCGCGTGCCGCTGTTCCGTTTGCTTGCCATCAACCTTGCGGCGGGTGCCGCGATCGCTGCGCTGCTGGTCGGCGGGCTGCTGGCGCTCAACCCCGGCGGCTTGCGGCATCTGATTTTTGCCGATGCCTCGCCTGGCACCGCGCTCGGGCTTTTGCTGTTCGGCTTCGTCGTCACATTTGGATCGGCCGCGATGGGCACCGCCATCATGGCGATGGGCCGAGCGGCCGACGACATCAGGCGCGGTCCGCCGGCGCCGGTGGCTGGGCCGGAACACGCGCTTGCCCGCGCGCGCCGCGGCTGACCTTCCGCCGGTACTTTGATCCGGGTCAATATCTCCGCGCGCCAGCTTTCTAAGATCGCGGCTTAACGGAGTGCCTCGATGATTGGAATTACCCTGACCACGGAGCAGATTCGCAACGCCCCTGCGCCGGTCCGGCAGTGGATCGAGCATCAGGTCATGGCCTCGCTCGGGCTGGCGGCCGACGCGCCGACGCCTATGGAACATCCGCAAGGGGCGCATCTGGTAGGCTGCAGCAGCGAGGACGCAGCCGCGGTGTTGGCGCAGATCAAGGGCATGGTGCCGGCGTTCAACGTGTTCTTCGAATTCGCCCGGCCCGGCATTTTGTTCGGACAGCCGCCGATGATGGCGTTCCGCCTGATCGACATCCTCTACCACACGCGGCTGCAAGACATCGAGCACGTGATCGAATGCCTCGAAGCGATCAACGAAGCGTTGGCGCGCGTGCGCGGCGACGCATCGGCCAAGTTCTGTGATTTTGACAATCAGGGCCACTGCCTGATCGCGCCGCGGACGCAGCAGAGCGTGGCTGTGCTGTGGCAGGGCATTCTGGCCAGTCATCAGCGCAAGGCTGGCTCGATTTCGGCCTCGGCGGCGTAGACCGGCGCGCGGCTTCGCCGCGGTCCGGCCTGTCGCCATCACCGTTCAATCGTTGCCGATCGTCTCTCCAAAAAGCTCCCAGATCTCGCCATTGAACTTCTGCAGCCGCATGGCTTCGATCGGGAAGTAATCGGTCGACGACGTCTTCAGCTTGATGCCGGGCAGCATCAGCGGCAGCGTGGTGTCGAGGCTGGCCGCCTGCTTCATGATATTTTCATGGGTGAGATCGTCGCCGCACTGCTTGAACACCTGCAAGGTCGCCTCCGCCACCACATAGCCGTAGACGATGAGCTGGTCCTGGCGGTTGCCGTCCGGAAAATACTTCTTCATGAAATCGTGCCAGGCCTGCACATCCTTGTCGTCCTTCCACTGCGGATCGTTGGGGTCCTTGAACGAGTAGGACGAGATGATGCCCTTGGCATGCTCGAAGCCGGCGGGCTGCAGCACCGAGGATACCGAGGTCGAGGTCGCCGCAAGGAAGAACATGTCGGGCTTCCAGCCGATCTCGCCGACCTTGCGAATCGCCTGCGCGGCCTGCTTGGGGATCGCGTGCATGAACAGCACGTTGGCGCCGGAGGCCTTCAGCTTCACGATCTGGCTGTCGATGGTTGGATCAGTCGATTCATAGGTGGTTTCCGCGACCACCATTTTTGCCGTGTTCTCCGGTCCCAGTCCCTTCTTGAAACCGTTGCCGTAATCCTTGCCGGCATCGTCGTTCTGGTAGAACAGCGCGATCTTCGCGTCCGGCTTGTTCTTCAGCACATATTTTGCGTAGACCGCCGTCTCGGCCTGATAGGACGGCTGGAAGCCGATCGACCACGGGAAGCGCTCATGGTCGCCCCACAGTGTGGCGCCGGCGCCGACGAACAGCTGCGGCACCTTCTTGTCGTTGAGATATTTTCGCACGGCGAGGCCCGTCGGCGTGCCCAGCGGATTGAGGATCACAGCGACCTCCTCCTGCTCGACGAGTTTTCGGGTCTGCTCCACGGTCTTCGGCGGGCTGTAGGCATCGTCGAGCGTGATCAGATTGATCTTGCGCCCGTTCACGCCGCCCTGCTCGTTGATCATCTTGAAATAGGCGGCCTGCGTCCTGGCGATCACGCTGTAGGCTGACGCGGGGCCGGAGAACGGGGAGGTCTGGCCAAGCTTGATTTCGGTGTCGCTGGCGCCGGGGCCGTATTTCTTGTCGGCCGCGGGAGCCTGGGTTGCGATCACCAGAGCCGACGCGATCGCAAGTGCATGCCATCTCATATGCGTTTCCCTTTGTTCTTTGATGCCTCTTTGAATTGGGCAGGGAAAAGCTAGCACGCGCGCGCTGCGATGCGCTTACGGCGAGAAGCTGGGCAGGATTGCTAAATCGCCGTGCGCGTGCGGAGGACTTCGAGACCTTGCGCCTCGCGCCGCTGCCGCGGCGCATTGATCAGGCTCACCAGCGTATAGCTGATGATCAGCAGCAGGAACCAGGAGCCGAGCTTGTCGATGGAGACCATCGACCAGCCGAGCCGCTGCGATGGATAGAGCCAGGTTTTCGTGAACGTGCCGATGTTTTCGGAGCACCAGATCAGCGCGGACACCAGCACGAGGCCGAGCAAGAGCGGCATCGAGCGATGGTGGCGCCAGACCCGGAAATGAACCCGGGTGCGGAAGAACAGCGTGCCGGCGAGCGCGAACAGCAGCCAGCGCAGGTCGACCACGTAGTGATGGCTGAAGAAATTGACGTAGATCGCGATGCTCAGCACGGCGAGGCCGCGGCAGCGCGGGTGATGGGTGAATTCGAAATCGAACAGCCGCCAGGCGCGGCAGAGATAGCTGCCAATGCAGGCATACATGAAGCCGGTAAACAGCGGCACGCCGCCGATCCGGACGAAATTCGCCTCCGGATAGATCCAGGAGCCGACCTGCGTCTTGAACAGCTCCATCACTGTTCCGACCGCATGATAGATCAGGATCACCTTGGCTTCGTCCGGCGTCTCCAGCTTCCCGGCGAGCAGCGCAAGCTGGACCGTGACCATGCAGAGGAACAGAAAATCGTAACGCGGCAGCGCCGCATCCACCGGATAGAACCACCAGGTGGCGATCATCAGGAAGATGGCGATGCCGCCAAACAGACAGGCCCAGGCCTGCTTCACGCCGAAACGAAAGAATTCATAAGGCACAGCGGTCCAGCGGCGGCGGGCCATGAAGCAGCCGAGCCGGTATTCGCCGGCGATGAAGCGGCGCAGCGGCGGCCAATTCGCGGCGGCGCTCGGGGTGGCAGGCTGGTTCGGGAGGCGATGCACGACGCGGAACGTGGCGAGGCATCGAGGTCGAAGCGGGGCAGAGATTTGCAGATTTCACTGGGGTTTGCTGCACACA
>CADEDX010000343.1 GCA_902826195.1 uncultured Bradyrhizobium sp.
ACCGTCAAACGCGATTTGGCAGCTCATCTGACCGCCACACGCCACGTGGCCCAAGCGGACATGCTCGAACAGAAGTGCAAAACGCGTTCCCTGAGAAGACCGTGGTCGACGATTGTAGACCAGATAGTGGCGGCAAGTAACTCGCTAGAGCTTAGAGAGGTGCGGTAGCCTATTCGTGCTTTCTTCGAGCACGATCGCTTGATCGTTAGCTTCGCGAGCGCGGAGGGTGAGTCGTTCTGGCTTATGTTGTTCCGATCAGACTCCATAGTACTCGCGATACCATTTGACAAACTTGCTGATCCCCTCTTTGGCGCTCGTCGACGGTTGGAAGCCGACGTCGCGTATCAGGTCATCGACATCGGCATACGTCGCTGGAACGTCGCCGGGCTGCAGGGGAAGCATCTCCCTTTCTGCAACACAGCCCAGCTCTTTCTCGAGCAGGGCAACAATGTCCGTGAGCTGCTCGGGCCTGTTGTTGCCGACGTTGTAGATCTTCCAGGGCGCCGCACTGCACGAGGGATCCGGAGTGCCACCCGGAGCTCGCTGACCGGGAGGCGGTGGCCGATCGATTAATCGAACAATTGCCTCGACGACATCGTCGACGTAGGTGAAGTCTCGTGACATCCGTCCCTGGTTGAACAGCTTGAGAGGCCTGCCCTCGACGATCGCCTTTGCAAAGATGAACATTGCCATGTCGGGCCGTCCCCAAGGTCCGTACACAGTAAAAAAACGCAGGCCGGTGGTTGGTAGGGTAAACAGATGGCTATAAGCATGAGCCATCAGCTCGTTCGCTTTCTTGGATGCTGCGTAGAGGCTGATCGGATGATCGACATTGTCGTGGACCGAGAACGGCAGCTTCTCGTTCGATCCATACACGGAGGATGACGAAGCGTAGAGAAGGTGTCGACATTGCGTCTGCCGACAGCCCTCGAGAACGTTCATGAAACCTTGAATGTTAGCATCGACATAGGCATGTGGATTCTCTAGTGAATAGCGCACTCCCGCCTGGGCAGCCAAATGAATCACGTAGGAGAATCGAGATTTGGAAAAGAGTAGGAGAAGAGCATCGCGATCGGCGAGGTTCATACGAACAAAGCGAAAGGATGGAAACTCCTTTAGCATACGAAGGCGCGCTTCCTTCAACTTCGGATCATAGTAGTCATTGACGATATCGAGGCCGACAACGTCCTGGCCCGCCGACGCAAGCCGATGGGCGACATGAAACCCTATAAAGCCGGCGGCTCCGGTCACTAGTATCCTTTGATTGATCATCGATGCTACCTGCTCTGCACTAGAGTCGCCAAAGTTCTACTTCCGCCGGCTTGCTTGCTCGATCCAACCGGGACTTGACGTCCAGGACAAGACCGTGCCCTTCCTTCAAGAGCTTCTGCAAGAACGGCCAACCCAAATCGAGGAAACTATCGTGCGCCACGGCGAGCACTACCGCGTCGGCCGGGTGTCGCTCATTGTGATCGATAAGCTCAATTTCGTACTCGCGCTGCGCCTCGCCTCGATTCGCCCAAGGGTCGATGACTTGAACCTTGAAACCGAAAGACTCCAATTCGCGAACGATATCGATAACCTTAGAGTTACGCAGATCCGGCACGTTCTCCTTGAACGTGATGCCTAGCACCGTGACGACTCCGCTGACCGATCCTCGCCTCAAAAGACGCCGAACGCACTCCCTTGCGATCCGCGCGCCCATATCGTCATTGATACGCCGGCCGGCGAGGATGACCTGAGGATGGTATCTGGCCATCTCGGCACGATACGTCAGGTAATAGGGATCGACACCGATACAGTGCCCGCCGACCAGGCCAGGTTGGAATGGCAGGAAATTCCACTTGGTACGAGCGGCGGCCAGCACGTCGCCGGTATCAAGATCGAGAGCGTGAAAAATTTGCGAGAGCTCGTTCATGAAAGCAATGTTCAGATCGCGTTGCGTGTTCTCGATTACCTTGGCGGCTTCGGCGACCTTAATCGACGGCGCTTCGTAGATGCCCGCCTTGACGACCGTACCGTAGATGTCGGCGACGATCCTGAGCGATCCGGCGTCTTGTGCGGATACTACCTTCTGAATTGTTTCGAAGCGATGCGCCTTGTCACCAGGATTGATCCGCTCCGGCGAATATCCGACGTGAAAATCAACGCCTGCCTTCAGTCCGGAGGCACACTCGAGCACCGGCACACATTCCTCTTCGGTCGCCCCGGGATACACCGTGGACTCGTATACGACGATATCTCCCTTCTTCAATAAGCCGCCGATGGTCCTGGATGCGCTCAACAGCGCGCGCAGATCGGGCTTGTTGGCGTCGTCAATTGGCGTTGGAACCGTGACGATGAAAAAGTCGGCTTTAGCGAGATCCTCCGGCTGGTCCGTGAATGCGATCAGAGTCGCATCCAAATCAGCAGCCTCGATCTCACGCGTGCGATCCTTGCCTAGACGCAACTCGGCAATTCGCTCCGCGCTGATGTCAAATCCGGTGACCCTATATCCAGCCCGACCAAATGCCACCGCCACTGGAAGGCCAACGTAGCCGAGGCCAATAACACCAATATTTCGGATAGTTGGCAAACCTGTTCGCTCCCGCCAGAACCACGCTGCAGCGTCTCGTTAGCTAGGAAGCACCTCTGTTGCAATCCCCTATCTTTCGGCCGGTGGGGATTGCCCGAGAGCCACTAGCTCTTGAGATTAGCAGCCCTTCAAGCTACTTATGGTTTCACAAACAGCCGCTCGGATGTCAGCTTTTAATGTCTAAAATAGCCCTCATATTCGGAATATCCGGGCAGGACGGCTCGTTGTTGGCCGCGCACCTGCTTAAGCTTGGCTACTCGATCCACGGGACCTCCCGCGACAAGGAGCTTGGCATTTTCGCAAATCTCCATCGGCTGGGTATCCGCCATCGGGTGACGCTCCACTCGGTGGATCCTGCCGACTTCGGCAGCGTCCTGGGCGTCATTGCCCACACGATTCCCGACGAGATCTACAATCTGGCCAGCCAATCGTCCGTCGGACTGTCATTTGACCAACCAGTGCAGACGCTGGAATCCACCATCTTCAGTGCTCACAATATAGTCGATTCTGTTTATCGGCTGAAACTGAACTCTCGCATCTACAACGCCTGCTCGAGTGAATGCTTCGGCAATACCGATTTTCCCGCTGATGAATCCACTCCGTTCGGTCCGCGAAGCCCTTATGCCGTTGGAAAAGCCGCGGCATTTTGGACAGTGGCAAACTACAGAGATGCACACGGGTTGTTTGCGTGCTCTGGGCTCCTGTTCAACCATGACTCGCCATTTCGGCCTCAGCGCTTTGTGACACGAAAGATCGTCGCGGGCGCAGCCGATATCGCCGAACGGAAAACAGATCGCCTGCGGATTGGGAACCTGGACATTTCTCGGGACTTCGGTTGGGCGCCGGAATATGTTGAAGCGATGGCGATGATGCTTGAGACCGACGCGCCTCAGGACTTCGTGATCGCGACCGGACAAACCAACACGCTCGAGAGCTTCGTTCGCGAGGCCTTTAACTATTTCGGACTCGATTGGAAAAAGCACGTTGACTTCGATGAAAGCCTGTTTCGCCCAATCGACCTCAAGTGCAACTCGGCCAACCCTGCTAAGGCTAAACGGATTCTCGGCTGGGAAGCAAAAAGCTTCATGAAAGACGTCGTCAGGTTGCTCGGAGACGGCGAGCTCGAATTTCGCCGGGCAGAGAAAGCTGGCTCTTAGCGCTCCGCTGGCTCTGGCTTCGCTTCTTTAGAGAGATTGAAGAAACGTCCGTGCGGTCCGCCCTAACTCTTCGTCTATGCTGAAGAGCGGTTGCCAATTAAGCGTTTTACGAGCTTTCCGATCGTCTACGCAAAGCGTGAGACAAAGCCGCTGCACCAAAGCCCGCTGTCTTACCAATGCAGCCATATCCTCCAACAAAGCTGCGGGAACGGGCAATAGGCGCGCTTTAGTGCCCAGGGCGGTAGCCAGCCGTTTCAAGAGTTCAGGCGTCGACAAGTCCTCGCCATCGCTGGCCATGAAGACCTCTCCGGCAGCGGCTGGGTGTCGCAAGCAGATGCAGATCAGATCGACCAGGTTGCCAACACCGATCAAGCTGCGTCGATTGTTGATGCCGCCAAGCGGCAGCGGAACTCCGCTCCGCAGCCAGCGCATCATTGATAGAAAATTCGCTCGCACGCCTGGTCCGTAGACCAGGGGTGGCCGCAGGATGACAACCTGCATTCCGCTCGCGCGACTTAGCTCAAGCAAGCCAGTTTCGGCTTCGAACTTCGATTGCCCGTACGCGTCTTGCGGACGCGGCGTTGCCGTTTCGACGAAGGGTGCGTCGGCGGCGTTGAATTCGCCGCATACCTTGACCGAGCTGATAAACACGAAGCGGTTAATACCGGCAGCAGCGGCCTTCCGTGCAAGAGACAACGTTCCGTCTCGATTGACACGACGATAGGACTCAAGCGCATTTGCACTGCTTTCGCGCATCACGTGCACCCGCGCCCCCAGATGCACAACCGTGTCACATCCCGCGAGTGCAGATGTCCAATCGAAGGGACCTTCGAGATCGACGTTCTCGGCAATCTCGATTCCGGCTGGAAAGTCCGCGCGGTTGCGATGGACCGCTGCGCGAAGAGGGGTTCCGTCGTCAGAAAGTCGGCGGAGCAAATGTCCGCCAACGAACCCCGAAGCACCGACGACGAATACCTTCATGGCGCGAGAAGTCTCGAATAGATCGCGAGCGTTTGGGTGACGACGATCTCCTGGGAAAATTCCGCCTGGACCAGCTTTCGGCCCTCCGCACCCATAAGCCTTCGCTGCTCCGGGTTTACTAACAACTGCAGGATGGCCTCGGCGAGTTGACCAACGTCGCCGGCCTGGACGAGCTTGCCACTGATACCATCGATCACGATCTCCCGGCAGCCCGGCACATCGTACGTGACGATCGGGCATTCGCCCGCGGCGGCCTCGATCAGGGTCTTAGGTATCCCCTCCCCATACGTGGTCGGAAGACAAACGATCGCCGCTTCCCGGATTATCTCGTGAATATTGTCGCGATGTCCCCACCATTCGACGAGTCCATCCTCGTGATATCGCCTGAGAATGGCCTCAGGAATAGAGTGCGGGTTGCCGGGATCCGGTGCCCCCGCAAGCACGAACCTCGCAGCCACGTTGTTCTTTCGTATCTCAGCTGCGGCGCGCACGAAATCCTCGATACCCTTCTGCTTGATCATCCGCGACGCCAGAAGCACGATAGGTGGTGAACTTTCCCGGCGCACTTGCGAGAACTGTGCGAGGTCGACCCCTGACCCCTTCACTAGGTTTATCTTGTCCGGCGCGACACCGATTTCATCGACCAACAGCCGCGCATCATCCCGGTTCTGGACAATCGTCAGCGCCTTCCGCTGGCTCAGCGCAAACCTTAGCAGTGGCGCTATCACGCGGCGGAGCGTCTGTGCATAGACTGCCTTGGACGAGAACACGAACCCCAGTCCTGCGACGTTGTTGACGATTCCGGCCACGCCCGTGAGCCGCGCTGCGATCGAACCGTACAGAACGGGCTTCATCGCGACGTGATGAACAATGTTCGGGCGATGGGCTCTGTAGACGTTCACGAGTTCGACGATGCTCGCCAGTTCGTGGAGCGGATTTCGGCTCGAGCGCCGCAGACGCTTCAAGCCGATCGGCTTAAATCCTTCGCGGGCGATGACATCGGCCTTTTCGGCAAGCCGCGTCGCCACCAGGACATCATAACCGGCGGCCAGCGCCGCGCGGGCGATCGGCAGACGGTGAGAAACGAAGTACCAATCCTCTGTTACCACGAACAGTAACCGTTTCGGAACGAGAACGGCGGAGCCCTCTCTCACGCCGGCCTCATGATAACGCGGATCTCGCAAACCATGAAGTCCTCATCTGCGAACTGTTGAAACTGCTTGGCCATCCGATCACGAGGCAGCGGCAAGTCCGGCCATCGCTGCTCCCAGAGAACCTCGACGCTGAAGCCGGCAGCCCTCATCAAGTCGATCATTTCCCGCGGGCGGATGCGATTGGTGTAGAAGCCTGAGTTTCGGAAATGCTTGGTCTCCCACACCTCATCTCCAAAGCGCAGATTATTTAGGCCCCCTCCTAGGTGGTCGCGGAAATCGATGCTGTGAACGCCAACCCCCTTCGGAGCAACAATCCTGCGCAACTCCCTCATGAGGGCCGGAAATTCATCACGATATACGTGCTCGAGCACGACCTGAGACCAAATGAAATCGACCGACTGGTCCGGGATCTTCTTGAGCGAGCTCGTGCCTTCCGTCAGATATGCTACGTCGAATTCTTCCATCGCTTCTCGAAGGGTCGCCGACTTCAGCGGAGCAGTGGCTAACCCGCGCGTGGCGAGAGTCGCAAGAACGGCACGGCATCCAGCGATGTCGGTCTCTGCAAACGGCCCCGCATCCGCAAGCCAAGCTTTTTGAGCACCGAACGCGCGGGCGACGAAGCCTGACAGGACCGAATCGCCCGGGCCAAGCTCGAAGCAGCGAAAGTTCGCGGGAAGTTGACCGTGCTCCACTGCGGACTGGAAATGGCTTTCGAAGGCGGAGATGGCGCGTTCCGGTACCATCATCTCACCGTGGCGGAAGACCCCGAGGCGTTTCCAGAAGGCGTAGGGAACAGGCAAGCGCGCAAGGCACAGCTTGATGCCCAATTTGGCCCACCACGGCACGTATGAACTTAGACCCATTGCCGCGCACGCTCGAGCCACAGGTCGAACATCAGCACCGTCCAAAGCTGGCCGCCACGATTCACCCGACCGAACTGGTGTTGGTGCCAGTTGGCGGCGATTACCTTGCGATCAAAAAACTCGTCGCCGCCGGACGACAGCTGATCCGATGCCCAACCCTTCAGCGGGCCGCGCAGCCAGCTATCGATCGGGATGCCGAAGCCCATCTTCGGACGCTCGAAGAGCTCACTCGGCAAGTATCGCTCCAGCAAACGCCGGAGGATATATTTTCCGGAGTGGTTTCTGAACTTTAGCGAGATCGGAATCTCCCAAGCGAACTCTACCATGCGGTGATCCAGAAGCGGTACGCGCGCCTCGAGCCCGACACGCATGCTTGCTCGATCGACCTTAGTTAGGATGTCATCCACAAGATAAGTCGACATATCCCAAGCCATTAGCTCTGCAGTCGCAGGAACCTCAGGCGCCAATGCTAGGGCCGCGGGCCTTGCAAGTGCTCCGCCGTCCGACGAAAGCAGCACTGTTTCGGGATTGGCCCACTGCGATACCAAGATGCTCTGTAGTTCGTGCAGCGTCGAGGACGCCAGCACGGAGGCGACCTTGTGAATCTTTTGCCCCGGCAACGCTGGCTGCAGATGAGAAGGCAGGACATAGCTAAGCGCGCGGAAGACGGCATCCCACCTGGCAGGTGAAGCTGAGGCCAGACCGGATGCTGCCAGACGGCGTAGTGGATCGGGAATCCTAGTCAGCCGTTTCCAGTAATCGG